>NZ_JBFROI010000021.1:2308-140851 GCF_041471405.1 Vibrio sp. 10N.261.52.C11 | reverse complement strand
TCAATGACGATGCGGTACCTAATACGTCGAACTCTCACATTATAGGAACAGAAGATACAACATACACATTTAAGTCGTCAGACTTTAATGTGACAGACCAGGACTCGTCTAATTTAACGATTGTAATTACAAGTGAACCTGCTTCTGGAACTCTTTACTATCTTGACGGGAACTTATGGGTCGAACTAACAGAGTCGGTTATTGGGGCTGATGGGTATGAAATTACTCAATCAGAAATTGACTCAGGCAAGTTAGTTTTTGTTCCTATTTCGGACGAATCTAGTACTTCAATGTTTGATGACGAAGGAACTTCCGGGAATAATTTAGGTGATTATACCGAGTTTAATTTCTATGCATCTGATGGGGTAAATGTCAGTGGCGGTTCGATAATGTCTATTGATATTTCTGCCGTTGCAGACGCTCCGACTTTGACTGTAAATAGCGATAACGTTACAGCGGCAATTGACTTTGATGATACAAATTATTCCGGAAGTTGGGGTAGTGTCAATATCAACCAAGTATTCGGCCCCGGAACTGTAGGAGAGTGGCATAGCAGTAATGGTAACCGTGTCGAAGTTGGTAGAGAGTCAACATATCGTTCTGGCGGTGACTCAACAAATACTGTTTTAGAAATAGAATATAACAACGTTGATGACGTTGTTTATACGGATATCGATGTGGAACAAGGGCAATACTATTCGTTCAGTTTTGATATCAGCGGTCGTGATAATTCAATTTCAAATGGCAACTCCGATCTCAATGTTGTTTGGATCAATATGGATACAGGTCAGGAGACAGTTCTTTATGAATTTAGACCTAATGATGAGGATTGGTTGAGAGATCAAACAGTTGTACTACCATCAGATGTTGGCGGTAATTATCGTCTATTACTCGTTTCAGCAGATACACAAGCTAGTAGTAGTGTAGGTGCAATTTTAGACAATTTGGAAATTGTTAAAGCTGACTCTCAAGGGTTTGAAGATGGCTTTATAGCTCTGCCTGACTTTGAAGCTGCATTGAACGATATCGATAGCTCGGAAGTATTATCCCTATCATTATCTGGTCTTCCAATTGGTACACAGATTACTGATGGTTCGGTTACATTGGTTGTTACTTCAAATAGTGGCGTTGATATATCTAGTTTAGATATGGACAATTTATCCGTAATTGTAGATGTTCCCGGGGTTTATAATTATTCAATAACCGCTACTGCTACTGAAGTTAGTAATTCTGATACAGCATCAATCACTGCAGACTTAGTCCTTACAGTGTTAGAGTTACCACAAAGGCCTGACGTAGGTACTAGTGAAGCAAGGATTGCCGAAGAGGGGTTATTGACTGGGTTACAAGATGATATTGGTATTACCAATGGTTCCGATTTAACTAATAATTCGTCATATTCTGGGGTAATTTCATTACAAGACAATAATGGCGATATGTTAGAAGTGAGTTTAGTTGAACCAACAAGCAATATTTATACTAGTAATGGAACCTTAGTTGAGTGGTCTGTGTCGTCAGATGGACAAACTTTAATTGGTAGTGCAAATACTGACGCTAATAATTCAACGTTAAATGAAACAATCATCACTGTTGTAATTGATGACGATGGTAACTATAACGTCGAGCTTAGTTCAGGGCTTCAACATGATGACCCATCAGGTGAAGATATAATGTCATTCGAGATACCAGTTAAGGCTTCCGACGGAACTCTTACAGGTAACGGCTCAATTTCTATTATTGTTGAGGACGACTCTCCAGAGTCGCAAAGAATCCACCATGACGTTGTCGCCGAAACTAAATCGGGTGCCAATGTCCAGCTAGTTCTGGATGTTTCAGGCTCGATGAAAGAAGACGCAGGTAACGGAAAATCCAAACTTCAAGTAATGAAAGAATCAACGATTCAGATGCTTAAGCAATATGAATCACTTGGCGAAACCAGAGTTCAGATAGTTGCTTTTTCAGATAACTATTACGGTAATCAAAATGCAGCGAACTACACAGCTTGGATCTCAGTAACCGCTGCAATTAGTTATGTTAATGGATTGAATGCTGGCGGCGGTACCGACTATGATGATGCTTTATGGATTGCAAACCAAACTTGGGATCAATCAGGTCGCTTGTCAAACGCCAGTAATATTAGCTATTTCTTATCTGATGGCAAACCAACAGGTTCAGATAGTGAAAACTCAAATATAATTAGCCAGGCTGAAGAGGGATGGTGGAAAACCCATCTTGAGCAGCACGATATTACAGCACAGTCTTATGGCATCGGTAATAATGCTCCTGCAGAATACCTCAACCCTGGTTCCTATGATGGGTTAACCGATCAGGATACGGAAGCGATTATTGTTCCCGATGTTACACAGTTACCTCCAGTGTTGCTGCAATCGTTGATACAACCGATTGGCGGGAGTTTACTATCACATAACCAAGGGGCTGATGACGCGGTTGTAAGTCGAATAGCCATTGAAGGTGTAACGTTTAACTATAACGGCAGTACTGTCACCTCGATTGGTTCGAACTCGAGTGTTTCACACACTTTTGATAGTGATACAAAGACTTTAACCATCTATATTGATTCTAAACATAGCTTAGTAATTGATCTAGATGACGGCGGTTACCAGTTCTTTGGCGCAGCGGATAATAAACCTGTTGAATTAAACTTTTACTATACGGTGACTGACTTTGATGGTGACAGCAGCACCAGCTTGCTATCATTTGAGATCGACGGCGTTAATGTAGTTTCAGATGTGAACTCTGAAGGTGATATAGTCGACCATGTTCGCTTGAATCATTATGGGCATTCATCTGAAGAGCTGCTTTGGAGCCAAAATCCGGCAGGAAAGGACAATCAAAAAGTCGACGGACATAAAGATGGAATAGTAATTGATGTAGGCGCCGCAGGTGACGATGTATTCCTAGGTGAAGGTGATGACACACTGTATTTGGGCGATAGCCATACTACTCTCGACAATAATGCTAACTCTGCTGCAAGCATCAACGCAGCTAACAATGACATGAAGGCGTTTATGTCTGGTGGAGATCTAGAACATCTTCAAAGCCCTTCTGATGAAAACAGCGCCTTGAATAGTTTACAGTTTAGCAGTGCACATATTGATGTTGGTCATAGTGGCGCAGGTGGCGATCATGTGTATGGTCAAGGTGGTGTTGATATTATCTATGGTGCGGCAGGTAATGATGTATTAGATGGTGGCGAAGGCAATGATGGTTTAAGAGGTGGATCGGGAGAGGATCGCTTAACTGGTGGATCTGGAGAAGACATTTTAATCGGTGGTTTGGGTGATGACATCTTAACCGGTGGTGGTGATGACGACATCTTCAAGTTTGTTGACCAAGATACGTCTAACAGCAAGATTGATATTCGCAATGGAGAGCAGGATATAATCACTGATTTCACGAAGGGTGAGGATAAAATTGATATTTCAGACTTACTACATACTGATTCAAACGATACCATAGATAGTTTACTTCAAGCTAATAAGGTAGATTTAACACTTGAAGCCAGTGATAATTTATCAAATGCAGACCTAAAGCTCACAATCAATGATGGTGGCAACAGTCAAGAAGTTATTATTCAAGGTGTTGGCTCCCAGTTCAGTGATTACATTGAAAGTGGGAGTATTACAAACGTGAGTGGTTTATTAAACGATATTATAAATATTCCTGACATAAACAATTAGACAAAAAGGGCCGAAAGGCCCTTTTTTAATACGTCTGTTTGCTATAAAAGCTAGATCCTAAAGCACTAAGATTAAAGAACCTTACAAGCAAAACCTTTCAGGTAGAAACCTTCTGGGTAGGCAGTGTCTGTTAGGTGGTCGGCTGCTTGTTCGAAGCGTTCTACGAATTTAACAGTGCGGCCTGCATCTAATGCTGCATCAGCAATGATTTTTTGGAACAAATCAGTACCCATTAAGCCAGAGCAAGAGTAGGTGAGTAGAGTGCCACCTGGTTTCAGGATTTGCATCGCAAGCATGTTAACGTCTTTGTAGCCGTTAGCGCCTGAAGTTAGGTTATTCTTGCTTGAAACAAACTTTGGTGGGTCCATGATCACTACGTCAAACTTAGTGCCTTGATCACGGTACTCACGAAGCAGTTTGAAAACGTCAGCGTTTAGGAATACAGCGCGCTTTTTCGAGATATCAAACTCATTAAGTTCAGCGTTGAATTTAGCGGTATCAAGAGCAAGTTGAGATACGTCAGCGTTGATAACACGCTTCGCGTCGCCTTTAAGTGCGTAAAGGCCAAAGCCACCTGTATATGAGAAACAGTTAAGGACATCTTTGCCTTTAACGTACTTCATCGATTCTTTGCGGCTATCACGTTGGTCCATGTAGAAGCCTGTTTTGTGGCCTTCCATAATGTTCACGCTGATTTTAACGCCATTTTCTTCAATCACGATAGATTTTGGTGGCTCTTCACCATGAAGAACGCCGACAACTTGTTCTAGGCCTTCTTTCTTACGAACTGCCACGTCTGAACGCTCGTAGATGTTGCAGTCAGGGAAGCACTCGATTAACGCTTCAACCAATACGCTTTTGTTAAACTCAGCGCCAGCACTTAGCAGTTGGCAAACAAGAAAGTCTTGGTATTTGTCGATTGTGATACCTGGTAAGCCATCAGACTCTGCGGCCGTTAGGCGGTAGCCCGTTAGACCATCACGTTCGATAATGTCTTCTCGTAAAGACTGTGCGTCTTGAATTCGTTTTACGAAGAACGCCTTGTTGATCTCTTCTTTTTCAAATGTCCAAACACGAGCTCGAATTTGAGATTCTGGTGAGTAAGCCGCTTTTGCAAGCCACTGACCATTTTGAGCATATACGTCTACAGTTTCACCTTGTTTTGGTTCGCCTTCGACCTTATCGATACCGCGTGAAAATACCCAAGGGTGTTTGCGGCGTAGTGATTTATCTCGGCCTTTAGCTAGATGAATTGAAGGAGTCATAATTTACTCTGTTTGTTGAATTTGAAGGAGGGGTATTGTCGGGGAAGTGCAGGTGAAAAGCAAATAAGAAAGGGCTGCAGAAGCAGCCCTAGTAATGATTAATCAACACATTGTGGTGGATATCAGTATTAAGCTTTAAGACCTGTCAGCAAACCTTCCATCGTATCGCTTTGTTTACGAAGTTGGTCAACATTGGAATTACTCTTACTGATCATCTCGCAGATACTGTCTGACTGATGACGAATCTCTTCAACACTCTGTGCAATGTTGTCAGCGACTACGCCTTGTTCTTCAGCCGCGGTAGCAATTTGAGTGCTGCTATCTGAAATAGACTGGTTTTTTTCCGCTAATGAACCGATCTCGACGTTCACTTCTGACATCAGTGTTTGGCCTTCGTTAGCATTGTTCACCGTGACTTCCATCAGCTTGGTCAGTGATTGACTGTTACGTTGTAATGATTCAATCATGCTTTGGATTTCAACCGTTGCTTGCTGAGTACGACCGGCAAGGGCACGAACTTCATCGGCAACAACAGCAAATCCACGACCTTGCTCGCCAGCACGTGCGGCTTCGATAGCTGCGTTCAACGCTAACAGGTTAGTCTGTTCAGAAATACCGTTGATGGTTGTGACTACTTCATCGATCTGCGCCGCGTTGGCATCCAGTTCTTCTACTGCTTGTGAAGCGGACTGGATCTCTTGAGATAGGCTAGAGATAGACTCCAGTGTATTTGAAACCTTGACTTGACCGCTCTGAGCAACGCCGCGAGCGTCCATCGTTTGTGAGCTAGACGCATGAGCAAGGGTAGCGACTTCGCGAATGGTAGCCGCCATTTGTTCCGTTGCACTTGCTAAGCTATTCAGGTGTTCTTGTTGGTTACCTGAGATGTCTGAACTTTGTTGTGTTGACTGGTTCAAGTCCGAGCTGATCTGCTGCATGAGAGCGACAGACTCTTGGATTGATAGAACCATGTTTTGTTCACGCTCCGCAACTTTATCGATTGTAATCGCGATTTCACTGAACTCGTCACGAACTAAGAAGTAGTTCATGCGGCAAGTTAAGTCGCCATTCGCAAGCGTGTTCAGAGCTTTGTTCATAGAGAACATCGCGCCGCCAATAAAGGTCATGATGTAGTAAACACCTAGTGCGATAAGCGTTAGGGTTACAGCGATGATAGAAACCTGAGTCGTCGATAGAGCAGACCAAAGGTTTTGGTCATGGTTAGCAACTAGGCTGAACGCTCCATTCATCACTGAAACAGAACCAGCACCGTAGCCTAAAGAGATAGTTTCAGAGCTGCTGACAAGCTGAGCTACTTGATATTTAGTGAGTTGACCCGCTTCGATAAGCCCTTTCATCAAGAGCATTTCTTCTTGATAAAGGTGAGCAAGTAAAGAGTCCGCGGCACTATCTAAAACGAGAGTTAATATAACCAGGGCGAGAAGAGGCAATAAGAAGAGTAGATAGAACTTTTCTTGGATTTTTAGGTGAATGAGATATTTGTCAATCCAACGAAATGGGATTTCTTTCATAATCGTTATACTCGAAGTAAGTCCACCAATAAGCGGTGAATGAATAGAAACTCGACTATATCATTCATATAATTTATGAGGCAACGTTATGGAAAGTTCACAATATATATTTGTCGTGTCAGGCGTAGTTCAATGTGTTGGGTTCCGTTACCACACCAGTAGGCAGGCGCAAGCTATGGGTCTCTCAGGTTATGCAAAGAACTTAAATGATGGTCGAGTTGAAGTGTTAGTTGTCGGAGAGAGTCAGCAAATTGAGAAGTTACATGCTTGCCTCTATATTGGCCCTTCGAGCGCAACAGTAGACAACGTTGTGATGCATCAAGTTAAAGATAGTGAGCGCCAAGACGTACGCATAGGGGCGTTTAAAATACTGTAGTTGTAGCACTACAGTATTTTATATTGAACGTAACTTAATGACCTAAAGCGGGTTAGGTTTTACAAGCACTTTGCTGGTTTAGGTAAACCGGCGAGCTTGGTCGCTTGTTTTGCAGGGCCTTTTTTGAATAACTTGAAAAGGTACTTACTATTGCCTTTTTCTGGGCCGTGAGCTTTTTCCATTGCTTTAACGAGCATGCGAACCGCTGGTGAGGTGTTGAACTCTTCGTAAAAGCTCCTTACAAAATGTACGACTTCTAAGTGTGCATCTGTAAGTTCAATCGCCTCGTCTTGAGCAAGAATTTCAATCATGCCTTCTTCCCATTGCGTGTAATCCAATAGGTAGCCTTGAGCGTCGGTTTCGATTTGCTTGCCGTTATATTCAAACATGTTTAATCCAGAATCCAATTAACTATGTGGATAGGGTACATGACCAAGTTTATCTTTCTCAACAGAAATTGTAGCTATCTAAAGAAATATTGCACTTATAGATACAAAAAAGCCCAAGAGGTAGGCTCTTGGGCTAGATATTCTTCAGTGATGGGAACGATTAGTCGTCGCTGCCCATGATACCTAGGATGCTTAGTAGGCTGATGAAGATGTTGTAGATCGATACATACAAGCTGATCGTTGCAGAGATGTAGTTTGTTTCACCGCCACGAATGATGTTTTGCGTTGTAAGCAAGATAACACCAGTCGAGAACAGGATGAACATACCGCTCATTGCCAATGATAGTAGAGGCATTTGTAGGAAGATGTTTGCAACCATACCTACAAGTAGTACTACGAAACCAGCTAATAGCATGCCATTAAGGAACGACAGGTCACGCTTAGTTGTTAGTGCGTAAGCTGATGCGCCCATAAACGCCAGTGCTGTACCGCCAAGTGCAGTTAGGATGACATCACCCATGCCTGCGCCAACGTACATGTTTAAGATTGGACCGATGGTGTAGCCTAAGAAACCCGTAAATAGGAATGTGAAGACTAGACCCATACTGTTGTCACGGTTCTTTTCTGTTAGGAAAAGTAGGCCGTAGAAGCCAACAAGCATGATAATAAGACCCGGGCGAGGAAGGTTCATCGCCATGGATACGCCTGCTACAACAGCAGACCAAAGTAGTGTCATAGACAGTAATGCGTAGGTGTTACGCAACACTTTATTGGTTTGCAGAGCACTTTCTTGAGATGCTGTGCGTGAAAACATAGGGCTGTTCATAATCTTCCTCGTAAGGTGACTTCAATAGTTATTAGTACATTTATGGGGGTGAAAGTTCGAAAAATCAAGTCTCTCATTCCTCTTGTATACGTAAAATAATAATCAAAATAGTCGGTTAAGTGTTTCTGAAGGTGTAACAAAGTATTTCTTAAAGTGCAGTTAAGGTTCGTTGTTCAATTTTAATCGCACTGAATCGCTGTTTATAATCTTGAAAAACTAATTATAACACTGAAAACAAAGAGGCGACCTAAGCCGCCTCTGTAGTTTATGCATCATAACACATTAGTGGTGTAAGATTTGGCTTAAGAAGTTCTGCGTTCTGTCTGATTGTGGGTTTTCAAAGAAATCGACAGGGTTGTTCTCTTCTATGATTTCACCGGCATCCATGAAGATAACGCGATCCGCGACCTCTTTAGCAAAGCCCATCTCGTGCGTTACACAAAGCATCGTCATGCCTTCTTCTGCAAGCTCAACCATAACGTCTAACACCTCACGAACCATTTCTGGATCGAGCGCCGACGTTGGCTCATCAAACAGCATCACTTGAGGGTTCATACACAAAGAGCGAGCGATAGCTACACGCTGCTGTTGACCACCTGAAAGCTGACCTGGGAACTTGTCCGCTTGCTCAGGGATTTTTACGCGCTCTAGGTACTTCATTGCAATCGCTTCGGCTTCTTCTTTTGGCATCTTTTTGACCCAGATTGGAGCCAGAGTACAGTTCTCTAATACCGTCAGATGTGGAAACAGATTGAAGTGTTGGAAACACATGCCGACATCTCTACGCACGGCTTCGATGTTCTTTAGGTCTTCCGTTAATTCATTACCTGAAACGAAGATATGACCTTTTTGGTGCTCTTCTAATCGGTTGATGCAGCGGATCATCGTTGATTTACCAGAGCCTGAAGGGCCACAGATAACGATTTTCTCGCCTTTTTTAACTTCTAAATTGATGTTCTTAAGTACGTGGAATTCACCGTACCACTTGTTCATGTCTTTCAACTCGATCATAAGACCTTGAGAGTTGTTTTCTGTCTGCTGCGTCATAATACGTCCTTGATCTTGTTAATTATCGTTTGTGACCGGTGTGAAGTCTGTTTTCTAGCCATATCGAATATCTCGACATGCCAAAACAAAACACCCAGAACACTAACGCGACAAATACATAACTTTCTGTTGAATACCCAAGCCATTCAGGGTCGGTATTCGCGGCTTGGCCAATTCCTAGTACATCAAACATACCAATAATCAAAACAAGACTGGTATCTTTAAACAAACCAATGAAGGTGTTCACAATTGAAGGAATCGTGATTTTAAGAGCTTGAGGTAGAATGATAAGCCCGGTCTTTTTCCAGTAGCTTAACCCCAGAGCATCAGCTGCTTCGTATTGGCCTTTTGGTATTGCTTGTAGACCACCTCGAATTACTTCGGCCATGTAGGCTGCACTGAATAGAACTACCCCTACAAGTGCTCGAATGAGCTTATCGGTTTCTGTCCCTTCTGATAAAAAGAGTGGCAGCATTACTGAAGCCATGAATAGAACTGTAATGAGCGGTACGCCACGCCAAATTTCGATGTATACGGTACACATACTGCGAATGATCGGCATCTCTGAGCGACGCCCAAGAGCAAGTGCAACACCAATAGGGAGTGACACTACAATACCAACAAGTGCGATGACCAGTGTAACCAATAGGCCGCCCCATTTATGGGTATCAACAACTTCTAACCCAAAGACGCCACCGTATAGCAAGCCGGCAATGATAAATGGGTAGATGTTGACGAAGAACAACCAAATCCACGTACGTTTAGGTGTTTTTTCATAAGCCAGTAAGGCTACAAAAATGGCCAACGTTGCGTAGAAGAGGCGAGGTCGCCACAGTTCAGCTTCTGGGTAGAAGCCATACATGAATTGGTCCCAACGAACGCTGATAAAAACCCAACAAGCGCCTTCGCTAGTACAGGCATCGCGTGTGGTTCCTATCCAGTCGGCACTGATGAATGCCCAATCCGCTATTGCCCATAATAGGGTGAAAGCAAAGTAAGCAAGAATCACAGTGACGACGCTGTTAATAGGTCCATTAAATAGATTTTTTCTTAACCAACCGACTGGCCCAACGGTATTCGCTGGAGGCGGAAGATCAGGTTGAAATTGATGTGTACTCATCTTATCTCTCCACCAACGCTACTTTGCGGTTGTATATGTTCATTAGAGCGGACGTTAATAGGCTCAAGGTTAGGTAGACGCCCATTGTCATCGCGATTACTTCGATAGCTTGTCCAGTTTGGTTAAGTGTTGTTCCTGCAAATACAGAGACAAGATCAGGATAACCAATGGCCATCGCAAGTGATGAGTTTTTGGTCAGGTTTAGATACTGACTGGTTAGTGGTGGGATAATGATTCTTAATGCTTGTGGAATAATGACAAGCTTTAGAGTTCTAGAACGTGGGATGCCTAGAGACATCGCAGCCTCAGTTTGCCCATGGTTTACCGCGTTAATACCTGAACGAACAATCTCAGCAATGAACGCTGCTGTATAGATACTTAAAGCGAGCATCAATGCAGCAAGCTCAGGGATTATCGTAACACCACCCTTGAAGTTAAACCCTTTCAACACAGGGTAATCTGCAGAGATAGGCATGCCCATAACAAAGTAAGTTATCAACGGTAAGCCTAAAATCAACGCAGCTGCAATTCGCAACATCGGTGTTTGTTGGCCGGTCAGTTTCTGTCTGTTCTTAGCCCAGATGTTGATAATAAACGTAGCGATAATACCGACAATCAATGATGCGATGACAATGCTACTGCCTTGCTCAAAGACTGGAGCAGGGAAGTACAACCCGCGTACGTTCAAGAAAATTGCTTCACCTAGACTCATACTTTGACGAGCAGAAGGCAAGGCTTGTAGAACGGCGAAATACCAGAAAAAGATTTGTAATAGCAGAGGGATATTTCGGAATATCTCAATGTAGACAGCTGCAAATCGGCTAACTAGCCAGTTTGAAGAGAGCCTAGCGATACCCATACTAAAGCCCAGCACTGTCGCTAGCATGATGCCGAGTACTGAAACCAAAGCGGTATTGAGAAGACCGATAAAGAATGTACGACCGTATGAGAAGGTCTCGTCGTATTCAATCAGTGTTAAGCCGATACCAAAACCAGCTTCTTGGGAGAGAAAATCAAAACCAGTGGTGATACCACGGGAATCTAAGTTTGTGAGTGCATTATTTACAATCGTGTAAAAGAAAGCACAAAGCGCCCCGACGGCGATAATTTGGAAAATGATGGAGCGAAAAGTGGGGTTGTAAAATAAGTTGGCACTTTTGGGCTGTGGCTTTGCCTGAGCTGGAGAAATAGTTTCATTAGGTTTCATACTACTATAACCTCAAATCCATTTAATAAATAGGGCGGAAAACTCCGCCCTAATTGATGCTTGAAAATTTATTAACGGATTGGTGGAGCGTACATAAAGCCGCCCGCATTCCATAATGCATTTACACCACGAGAGATTTGAAGTGGAGAACCTGTACCAACAGTACGTTCAAAACTCTCACCGTAGTTACCAACTTGCTTAATTACTTGGTAACCCCAGTCGTCGCGAATGCCAAGGCCTTTACCTTTAGGACCGTCTACACCAAGAATACGTTTGATGTTTGGATCTTTTGACTTAAGCATTTCGTCTGCATTTTTAGAAGAGATGCCGTATTCTTCCGCGTTAATCATTGCTGAAAGTGTCCACTTAGCAACGTTAAACCATTGATCATCATCTTGACGAACAACAGGGCCTAGAGGCTCTTTAGAGATGATTTCAGGAAGTACTTCTGCAGATTTAGGATCAGCTAGGTTTAGGCGAAGTGCGTATAGACCAGATTGGTCAGTTGTTAGTACGTCACAACGACCTGCGTCGAAACCTTTCGATGTTTGTGCTGCCGTATCGAATACCACTGGCTTGTAAGACATGCCACTGTTACGGAAGTAATCGGCTAGGTTAAGTTCAGTTGTTGTACCTGATTGAACACATACAGAAGCGCCATCAAGCTCTTGAGCACTTGTTAGGCCAAGTTCTTTCTTAACCATGAAGCCTTGACCATCGTAGTAGTTAACGCCTACGAAGTTCAGACCTAGAGCAGTGTCACGATGTAATGTCCATGTTGTGTTACGAGATAGTACGTCGATTTCGCCAGATTGAAGCGCAGTAAAACGCTCTTTTGCTGTTAGAGGTACATACTTAACTTTAGTCTTGTCACCGAGTACAGCCGCTGCAAGAGCTTGACAATACTCAACATCAATTCCTTCCCATTCACCTTTTGAGTTAGGGTTAGAGAACCCTGGAAGACCGGTACTTACACCACAAGTTAGAAAACCTTGAGATGTGACTTTGTCCAGAGTGCTTTCTGCCGCTGATGCCGATGTTGCCATCATCGCAGTTGATGCAGCTACTACTGAAGCAAGAAGTGTTAGTTTATTTGTCATTTGTATCCTTCCTTGTTAACCAGGTGACACCTGATACTCGTGCTCGTTTGAGTTTCTCTTATGTGTTGCGTTTTCTATGACCTTGTTGTTCAAATTAAACGAGTTGCATTTTGCAAATGAAACTGTGTGCGATTTAAACAACTGTTTATAAGGTTAGGAAAGGATCCGTAGTTTCACAAATGTATAATTTAAAAAGAATTTTGAATGAAATCACAAATCCGAACACAATTAGAATGACCAAATGTTAAGTGAATGTAAATAGTGCAACGGTTCACACTGTTGGTGCAACGAGATTTAGATTTTTATATTGATAATCGACTAGATAAATATTCTGAATAAACATCACAATGATGAAATATTAAACTTAAGAAATGTTGAAATTTGGTCAATAAATATTTTTATTACACTTCGATAGTTATGAATATGCTCCAAATTTGGTAGCATGGCTGAATAGTTATTGAAGTAGTCTCAAGGAAGAACATGCGTTATTTCCCAATGTTTTTGGATGTAGAAAATAAGCCAATCTTAGTGGTTGGTGGGGGTGAGGTTGCTTGCCGTAAAGTCGATAGCTTACTACGAGCGGGAGCGGATGTGACTTTGGTGTCTCCCAAGGTAGCGCCTTACTTAAAGCAGCTTGTGGACGAGAACAAGCTTCACTGGGTTCAAAACTTTTACTCGTCACAGATCATATCGAAAAATTACTTGCAGGTTTGGGCCACAACAGACAACCCAAGCTTGAATCACCAAGTGTATAATGATGCGAAAAAACTGGGCATTTTAGTCAATGTGGTTGACGATCTTCCTTACTGCGACTTCATCACACCTTCGATGATAAATCGCGGCAGAATCCAAATTGCCATCTCTAGTGGCGGGGCATCACCTGTTTTAGTAAGAAATATCAGAGAAAAACTCGAAACGGTATTGCCACAAAACATAGGTTTGATAGCAGACTTCGGTGCATCAAAACGCAATTCAATCAAAGAGTCATTCCCAACCGTCGACGAGCGTCGTAAATTTTGGGAGCGTTTCTTGTCATCCAGCTTTATCGAGCAGGTGAATGACAGAGAGCAGTTAGAGTCTTACTACCAGCAAGCGCTAACCGAAGGCATTGATAGCGAAGGGCAGGTCACTTGGATTGAATTCGAGCAAGATGTCGAGCTGTTGTCTATGAAGGCTTTACGTTTGATGCAGGAGGCAGAGCTCGTACTTTCACCGAGCGATTGTCCATTTGAATTTATCGACCTGTGCCGCCGAGATGCAGAAAGAGAGAGCTACGCCAACAGCGGAGAGCTATCAACAAAGCTTGAGCAAGCAAGAGCAGAGAAATTACGAGTGTGTGTGTTTATTCCACCAGCAAGCGTAGAGTTTAATCTGTTGGTCGGCAAAGACCTAAAATTGTCAGCAGCCCAAGTACTCAGTTGAGGTAATTGCTTCTAGTTGAAATGAGAGCTTTCTGGTTGTTTGAAATCGGCTAGAGGCTCGGAATAAAACTAAAGCTGGACCAGATAAATAAAAAGCCACTTCAAAAGAAGTGGCTTTTTGCTATTTCAAACACGACATTGTGCTGATGAATGAGCAACCCAAATAGGCGGTCACTCAAACTCAAAAATTAGTCGCGGAAGTTGTCAAACTGGAAAGGTTGACCAAGTTCACCGCCGCGAACTAGAGCCATAACAGCTTGTAGGTCATCACGCTTCTTACCAGTAACACGAACTTTGTCGCCTTGGATAGAAGCTTGAACTTTAACTTTGTTGTCTTTGATTAGCTTAACGATCTTCTTAGCGACATCAGTTTCAATGCCTTGCTTAAAGATAACCGTTTGGTGCCAAGTGCGACCTGTTTGGTCTGCCGCTTTCGCTTCCATCGCGTTAGGATCAACATTACGCTTCGTTAGGTTGCTGCGAAGGATATCGCGCATTTGCTTCAGTTGAAAATCGTCTTGAGCAGTCAATTTTACTGATTCATCTTTGTAATCAAAGCTTGCGTCAACGCCGCGGAAATCGAAACGAGTCGATAGTTCACGGTTTGCGTTGTCTACTGCGTTACGCAGTTCTACTGCTTCTACTTCAGAGATAATGTCAAATGATGGCATTGTGTTGTTTCCTTAAGCTAAGTTTCTATCTTTAATTGCTGTTGCAAGCATGTCTAGCATTGTTGCAGTATCTTCCCAGCTTAGGCATGGGTCAGTAATCGACTTGCCATATTCTAGGTTGTTAATGTCTGTCATTGGCTGGTTGCCTTCAATAATGAAGCTCTCTGCCATAATGCCTGCAATTTGGTTCTTGTTAGATTTAATTTGCTCACAAATGTCTTGTGCAACTTCTAACTGCTTACGGTGTTGCTTCTGACAGTTAGCGTGGCTAAAGTCTACAACCAAACGTTGAGGTAGATCGAATTCAGCCAGTTGCTTACATGCAGTATCTACAGATTCAGCGTCGAAGTTAGGGCCTTTATCACCACCACGTAGAATAACGTGACCGTATGGGTTGCCAGAAGTACGGTAAACCGTCATGCGGCCGTTCTTATCTGGAGAGTAGAAGTAGTGTGAAGCATGTGCTGCACGAATTGCATCGATAGCAATCTTGATGTTGCCGTTGGTCGCGTTCTTGAAGCCAACAGGGCAAGACAGTGCAGAAGCCATTTCACGGTGAATCTGAGATTCAGTTGTACGAGCGCCAATCGCACCCCAAGTGATAAGGTCTGCAATGTACTGACCTGTGATCATATCAAGGAATTCAGTCGCGGTAGCTAGGCCAAGCTTGTTGATATCTAGCAGAAGCTTACGAGCTTTGTTCAAGCCTGTTTCAAGTGCGTATGAACCATCAAGGTTAGGATCTGTAATCAAACCCTTCCAACCTACAACAGTACGAGGCTTCTCGAAGTAGGTTCTCATTACAACGAACAGTTCATCTTTGTACTGGTCTTGAATTTTGCTTAGGCGCTCAGCGTAATCAAGTGCCGCATCTGTATCGTGAACAGAGCAAGGGCCTACGATAACTAATAGGCGGTTATCACGACCAGTTAGGATATCTTCGATTTGGCGGCGAGAATTTTTAATGCGCTCAGCAACGTCGTCAGTAATAGGGTGTGCATTGCCTAGTTCGGCAGGAGTTGGCATAGGACCCAGAGCTTGGGTTCTCAACTCATCAGTTTTTAATGGCATGTGATAGCTTTTTTATTCTATTGCGAAGTGGTTAAGATAACGGAATTGAACAGAGGAATAAACTCTATTGAGTCAAAGTTATCTCAGTTATTGCTAATATTCTTATTTTTATCAGCAGGCCAGCGTCAAATAAGGGATTTTCACTTGTATTAACAGGCAGCTATCGGTATTTTCGTTTGAACACAACATAAAAATGCTGGAGCAGCAATGACTCAAGAAAATCAAAGCACTTTGCACCCAGAACTCGTCTTAGGTGATGTGCTGCCTTCTTACAACGATAATAATAATTCTAACCACTTATACGTTTCATTATCAGAATTAGTGATGGATCGTGTCTTCTACCACCCAAGTATCGAGAGTCACTTAGATACTTTGACTGATATTGAAAAAACGTCTTTAGAAGCGATCCTTGGCGATAAAACAGTCGATGAGCATTTTGTTTCGACCTTAGTGATTGCCATTCAAGCTGCCGTTCAGCCAAATCACACTTCTGTTCGTATCGCATTAAGCAGTGCAGACAGCTATGGATTCCGTTCGCTGCTTGGCGGGAACTGTGAAGCAGAAGAGATTAACCCTGCACTAGGTGTTCGTGGCGTTGCTCGTTACGCGACACCAGAATACAGCAAGGCTTTCGCTTTAGAATGTCAGGTTATTAAGGCATTACGTGAGCAGGGCATCAACGTTGAAGTAGTTGTGCCTTACGTTCGTGCGTTAAGCGATGCCGCTAAGATTATTGACCTGCTTGCCGAGCAAGGGCTACCACGCGGCCTTAACGGTTTGAAAGTACTGTTCTCGTGCGATGTGCCGTCTGCAGTGCTACTGAGCGAACGTTTACTGCATTACTTCGATGGTGTAGTGGTAAACGTTGATAGCTTAGCGTCTTTCACTTTAGGCGTAGACAAACACAATGAAGCTCAGCAACACGCTTTTGATCCACAAAATGAGGCGGTCATTACTTTGTTGGATATGATTGTTAAAGCAACCCTGAACGCGAAGAAGCCAGTGCTGCTAGTAACTCAAGGCTTAGTGGATTACCCACGTCTACAAGGTTACATAGCTGATCTTGAAGGCGTAGAAACGGTCGTGACTGCATAAATCGGTTTGTTGTCTTAGTAAGTCAACTGGCTCTATCCGTTTATTTGAAGCGCTAAAGCTTTGAGAATGAAAGAGATATCATTATGCGATGATATCTCTTTTTTGTAACATTTTTTTGACATCTCTATCGCTAATCGATTAACTGGTCTGATGACTGATTTGACTAGGTAATCCGAATGTTGACCCCTCTACAAAAAGCAAATTTCTACTTAAGCATGTTTGGCTTTTTCAAAGTCCCACTTATCTGGTTGTGCCGACCAAAACTACTCGCGTTGGACAACCAACATGTTGAAGTGAAAATCCCGCTTAGAAGGCGTACTAAGAATCACCTTAACAGTATGTACTTTGGCGTTTTGGCTGTAGGTGCGGATGTCGCGGGTGGGTTTCTTGCGATGAGCAAATCTCAGCAGCAAGGTGAAAAGATCTCGTTGGCTTTTAAAGAGGTGACGGGTAACTTTTTGAAGCGCCCTGAAGGTGATGTGCATTTCACTTGTAACGACGGTGAGCTGATCAACACTATGCTGGCAGAAACCATGTCGACCGGAGAACGGGTCAATCAACCCGTAACCATTATCGCGACTTGCCCATCTTTACATGGTGACGAGCCGATGGCGGAGTTCACGCTTACGCTTTCAATTAAGAAAGTCCCTTCAAGAAAATAGCGATTAAATAATAGATTTTGGTTTAGAAGTCATGGGTAACGTTGAAGAGATAAAACAACGGTATGTGAATGGTTTCCACATACCGTTATAGAGAACTTTATAACGGCTCTATGACTCTTGAGTGATCTGCTCAATATCAACTATTTTTGAACGGTTCATAACGATCTTCCAACGGTAGTAGGTTGGTTCGTTATCATGGTTGTTCTCTTTAATGATCAGGTTGAGAAGATGACGCTTTTCTACTGATTCGCGGCTCACTTGTCCTTCATTCAAGCGGTAGATCTTGTTTGAGCCTTTATCCATCAACCGTGTCAGCGCTCTTAGGCTGATCGATAACGTTTCACGAGTCTCCTCATAACCACTCATAAAGGTCGATGTCGACATCTCAGTATGAGAGCGGTAATGCAAGATTTGCTCTTCACGTTGTACCACACGCTTTTTACGGATCGACTGAATGCGATCTGCAAGCTTAGAAAAATTTGCGTAGTCCAACCATTCCAGTTTATGGCCTACTGACTTGTTGGTCGTTGGATCATAGTAACGACGCTTCCATTTTGGCTTGCCTTTACGCAGCCAGCGCCAAAGGATGTCTCTCAAGTCATCTTTAAAGATCTCACGCAGTGCGTAAATGAAAGACATTGCCACGATGAAAGAGGCGGTAATCTCACCAAGAAAGTCACGAGCCAAGATCACAGTAGTGGTCACGACAACCATCACCAAACCGGTCGCGATGCCTTTCACGGCACGCTTAACGTTCTTACCCATCGACGTTGTCTTTTCTTTAAGCACGATAGGGTGTTCAATCAAACGACGCAGCAAACGCATCTTGTTACTCAAGCGGGTAACGTCCTCTCGAACTCTTGCTGAGTTGTAGCGGTTCAGTTTACGGTGCGCGGTCTCTTTATCACAAAGCGTTAAGAGTCGTTCTTTAATCGTTGAATACTCACTACCTCGTGGCATGTGTGAAACTAGCGATAGGAACTTTTGCTCGGTATACCAAGATAGGTAGTTATCGATATTAGCGTAGTAGCGCTTGAGATTTTCTTCGTAAGGGATGCTTCGGCGTAGCTTCTTCAAGATATCTAAAGCCAATTCAATGACTTCATCTACTTCATCAGCCGTTACGTCGTCACTATCAGTTTTATTTAAGCTGCTGACTGCTTTATCTAACGCGATAACATATTGGTAGGCAAACAGACTCAAACTGACACGATACTGTGTTGTAGATAAGCGTCCACGTTTTGCCAAGCGACTGTGTACCAAAGGTAAAAGTGTTTTGTCACTATAGTAGGCACGTTTTTGAGTGATTGAGCTGTAGAAAAAGGCACTTTCAGAAAGCACTTCAGGAGTCAGTCCAAGTTCACCGGGAATGAATAGATAAACGTCCATGTCGAGCTTTTTGGTCTTAGCCATGGCATGGTTAATTTTAAGTGTTATCGCATCTTGTTTATCAACGGTGATCAACGATGTCTCCTAGAATGTAAAAATATGAATGAAACTAGCGAAAGCATATCAGAGATCACGTATAATCTCCGCCAAATTTAAAGTAGAGACAACCTTGATGATTAATATTGGTCAAATAAACAACTTAGAAGTAGTAAAACAAGCAGACTTCGGTGTATTCCTTGACGCGAGCGACTATGGAACCGTGTTGCTGCCGAAACGATTTACTCCTGAAGGTGTTGAAATTGGTCAAAAGCTAGATGTTTTCTTATACATTGATTCTGACAACCAGATCGCTGCAACCACTGAAAAACCAATCGCTCAAGTAGGCCAGTTTGGTTTGATGACGGTTGAAGGTGTTAACAGCACTGGTGCATTCATGAGCTGGGGCGTGAAAGGTAAAGACCTTCTTGTTCCTTTCAGCGAGCAGCGTGGCCGTTTAAACGAAGGCCAGTCAATCTTAGTATATGTGTATATCGATAAAGCATCGAGCCGTATCGTTGGTACAACGAAGTTCAACAAATGGTTAGACAACACGCCTGCTACTTATAAGCAAAATGAGCAAGTTGATCTCATTATCGCTGAGCGCAGCCAATTGGGTTACAAAGCGATCGTGAACGGTGAACACTGGGGTATGATTTTCCCATCTGACATCATCGGTAAGCTGTTCATTGGTAAAACACTAAAAGGCTACATTAAAAACGTTCGTGAAGAAGACGGTAAGATTGATTTGTCTCTTCAGAAAGTTGGTGTCGCTAAGATGGATGACCTAAGCACTAAGGTTCTTGATCTGCTTGAGAAGAAAGGCGGTTACCTGCCTTTGAATGATAAGTCTTCTCCTGAAGTTATTTTCTCTGCATTCAGAACCAGCAAAGGTACGTTCAAGAAGACAATTGGTGGTTTGTACAAATCTGGCAAGATCACTATCGACAAAGAAGGTATTAGCTTAGTTAAATAAGCGATCCTCTCGGTCAAAAAAAAGCCCAAACCTTCCTGTTTGGGCTTAGGGGAAAGGGCTCCGAAGAGCCTACGCTAATCGTTTTAATCTTTTGACTATTAGATTGAAGTCTAGTTTAGATTCCCTAAAGTGCGATTTTTCTTTTTGGAAATAGTGGCTTGAATTGATATTTATGTAATTAGTTGTTGATTTACAAGCGCTCGCACACTGAGTTACATGGCCGATAGAATAGAAAAAGCCCAAACAATTAACGTTGTTTGGGCTTTTGTTTATCTAGCTGTATACAGGGAGAAAGCTTTAGAATAGGTTCTTATCGCGCACTAACTCGCGTGGTAAACCGTTCTTCACTCGGTTGCCAACCCATTTACCAAGGCCGATGATTGCACCGTTGTACTTCACTAGTACTTCACCTTTGCCAGACAAGCCTTCAGGGCGAACATCGCGTCCCATGAACCATTCACGAGCATCTTCAATGCTTAGCTCGACAACATTAGCTTCATTACCTGTTGCAAGCGTTGTCGCCACTTGGTGCTGCCAGCGGTAACCTTTTTTATGGGTTTCGGCGATCTTGATTCCCATGCGAGAAAAACGGAACTCACCGATCATAGGCTCTAGCGCTTCTGGGAATAGCCAAACGTCTTTGTCGCGAATCCAAACCTGAGTATCGCTTGGCAATTCGATATCGAGAGTACTCATTAGTTGTTCAGCGACTTCTTGCTGAGTTTTCTTTGATGCTTTTTCAAATGGGAATTTACCCATACGTTTTTTAACTTCTGGTGGAGTAACAGACGCTAGTTTACGGATACGTGCAACAAAGAAACCTTCAGAGTCATAGACCTGTGGGAAGATGTGAAGAAAGCCTTCTTCTGTCGTGGTTGCTTTTGCGTTGTCGAATAGTGATTCCAGAGATTCGAATTCAACCGCATCACCAAAGGTTTCTTTTAGGTGATGACACACTTGTTGGTTCTCTTCGGTGCTAAGCGTACACGTTGAGTAAACCAAAACACCATTAGGTTTAAGAGCATGAAACGCGCTTTCAATCAGATCTTTTTGAGTGTCAGCAATATCGACTACAGATTGATAAGTCCAGTTCTTCATCGCATCAGCGTCTTTACGAATGGTACCTTCGCCAGAGCAGGGCGCGTCTAGCAGCACAGCATCAAACTGTTCTGGTAACCAACCACCGAAAACTCGACCGTCAAAGTTACTTAGAGCGGCATTACGAACGCCACAACGTTCGATGTTAGCGTGAAGGACTTTCACACGGCTTGCTGCATACTCATTGGCAACCAATACACCGCGATTATTCATTAGCGCAGCGATTTGCGTTGTTTTAGAGCCGGGTGCAGCCGCAGTGTCTAGCACCGCTTGGTAATCAGCTTCGCCTTGGAAAAGTGCCGAGGGTGGCATCATCGAGCTGGCTTCTTGGATGTAGAAAAGACCAGACATGTGTTCTGCCGTATTACCTAGTGGCGCTTCACTTTCGTCCGCTGTAATCCAAAAGCCCGTTTCACACCAAGGTACAGGTTCCAGTTCCCAGCCTTTCTCTTTTGCTCGTACTAGGAAGTCTTCAACACTGATTTTCAATGTGTTGATTCGAATACTTTTACGAAGTGGTTTTTGGCATGACGCAACAAAAGAAGCCATATCTAGATGACTAGGCATGATTGCTTCGATGTGCGTTAGGAATTCTTCAGGAATATATACGTTAGCGTGCAAAAGAGTATCTCGATTTATTGCATTAATGCGGGGAGTTTAAAGCAAAATGAGGCCGTCCTAAACCATATTTGCAGCAAACAACAAAAATGCAGCCTAATGGCTGCATTTTGATGAAGAATTAATCTTCCAGAAACGTCAGAGAGTTCACTCTATGGACGAGGAATTGCGGTTCTCCATGATTTCCACTCATCTTCGGCTTGAGGATAGAGGTAGAAAGACTGATCTTCGCTTGCTACTGGTTGAAGTTCATTTGTCGGTGGCGTTGAGAATGTAATACCACCTCTTAACAAGCTGTCTACCGTTCCGGCTTTGATGTTTGCGCCTGACAGGCCGATAGAGACATCGACGCCCGACACGTTCCAGAACACGGTGTTTGCGCGGATTAGATACGCGTAATCAGGTTCTATTTGAATCGTAGAGATGATGCGGTCAGCAAACTCGCCCAGCTGAACATCGATAACACTGCCGATTTCTAGCTCACGGAATAGTATAGGCGTGCCTTCAGATACCGAACCTCGCGTTTCGCTTTGTAGCTGGAATATCTTGCCTTCAGGCTGCACAGGTCCCTTACTAAGCTCAAATTTCGTGTTTCTTTCACCTTTACCCGGGTCTACGTTGATGTGCTTAGAGAGCAGCGCAGAGACGTTTTTAATGCCGTTAAGGCCAATCTCAGGCTCTGCCAACCAGAAGTGACTGTTCGCCACGGCAATCTTGTCGACGTACTCAGGTAAAATACGCGCTGTAATTTCAATACCGCCCTTGTTGAAGTTCGGAATCACTAAAGTAACCTCACCAACAGTGACACCTTGATATTTGATCGCCATGCCCTTGCTGACTTCTTGATCGCCAGAAGAGGTGATAGTAATGGCGCGGCCAAACTTTCGGGCAGATTTTGAATCTTTGTAAAGCTTCCACACATCACCAAGTTTGTTGTCGATTCCTGGCAGAGAGTCAAAAGCAATACCGCCTTGGATAAGGGTTTTAACTGGTGCCGCTTTAATGCTGATACCCGATAGCGACGCATCAACCTCAACGCCTGAACGGTTCCAGAAAACAGTGTGCTTGTTGAGTAAGTGCGTGTAACGATTTTCGATTGTGACTTTGATTCTTACGCCACCGTCGGCAAGCTGAAAATCAGAAATATTACCCACTTGTAGGTTGCGGTAGAGGAGTGGGCTGCCTTTAGAAATTGAAGGTAACTCACTGGCAAACAAAGAAAGTGTCTTTGAACCAGACTGATTAAACTTAGCAATTTCTGCTAACGACTTACTTTGGAAAAGTTGGTAGTCCGTTCGAGCTTCAGATTTACCTTCACTCACAAAGCTAATCGAGCCGGTAAGAAGCTGTTTTGCTGGTGGGACCGTAACACTCAAGCCTGATTCGGTTAGCTCTGCAGTCGCACTACCTGTCACAAAGAAACGGTTGTGGCTTTTGATAAGGTGCGCGTACTCATTATCGATAAGTGCATCCATGAAGACTTCGTGTTTATCAGAGCCCGTACCAACACCATCAACTAATCCCACATGGATGATAGAGCCAACGGCAATGCCTTTGTAGAGAAGTTGTGTACCGACATCTAACCCGAACGAATTGTTCGACGTTAAGCGAATCGCAACGGATTTCTGTTGTTCCTGACTGAATTCATTTTTGCGGATTGCAGTAAATCGACGCGCCTTTTCACCTTCACCCGGTACCAAGGTTAAAAAGTTACCTGTCACTAAATTGGCAATGTTTTTCATGCCAGTAAGCGACAGTTCAGCCTCTTCTAGAACGAATTTACTGCCGCTGTTTAAAAAGTCACTGAATGCCGGTTGGATAGCGGCAGATGCAACGACGTTTTCACGCCCTTCACTTAGCGATAAATCAGTGATTTGACCGATTTCAATGCCGCGATACATGATCGGAGCACCCGTTGCACTGATTTTATTATCATCGGGAACGGCGATCTTGATAGAGATACCTCGACCCGCTGTCTTCAAATCTGGGTAGAGCTTGAACTTGGTATTCATCTCTACGGGTTGGCCTTCTCCCGGAGAGTCGACCGCAATTGAACCGCCAAGCAATGCACTTAGGCTCTCTAAGCGAACATCAACACCAGAAAAACCAATACTGGCACCTAAACCACTGACATTCCAAAAACGGCTTTGGTCGGTAATGATATGGCTGTATTCATCTTTAATTGACGCTTGAATCGTAACGGATTTCGCGTTGTCGTTTAACTGGTAGTTGTAAACCTCACCAATTGGGATTTTACGGTAAACGATTTGAGAGCCAACAGACACGCCGCCCAGATCTTTGGTCGTCAGTGAAATATTCAAACCTTCAGAAGCCAGTAAATCAGAAGGGGAGGATTCTAACGCTTGGAAAATGGTTTCTGGGTCTTGTTTGGTTTCGCTCGGGTGGATAGCAATATAGTTACCTGAAACAAGTGCGTCTAATCCTGAGATACCCGACAAACTTGCTGTCGGTTTTACAAGCCAGAAACGAGTGCCTTTTGAGAGTAGCTTCTTCGCTTCAGGGTAGATGTCTGCATCGACATAGATGCTCGATAGATCTTTGGATAAAGTGATGTCGCGCACCATACCCACTTCTAAGCCTTGGTAACGAATCGTTGTTCGACCTGCGACTAAACCTGCGGCATCTGAGAAGTATATTTGCACACGTTGCCCAGCATCGTGTATCGATTTCATGACCAACCAACCGGCTAAGGCGACGGTTAATATCGGCAGAATCCACAAAGGGGAGATGCCTTTGTTTTTCCTTACTTCTGGTGAATATGACGTTTGTGATTGGTTATCGTTGTTCATTCACTGACTCATCTTTAGAGGTGTAGTTATCCCAAATTAGCCTAGGATCTAAGCTTTCCGCTGCTAGCATCGTGAGAACAACTACGACGCCAAAAGCGACTGCACCATAACCTGGTGTAAAGTTTAAAATTTGCCCGCGGTCGACCAAGGTCATCATGATCGAAATAACGAACAGATCCATTACCGACCATTTCCCCACCCATTTCACGATGAAATAGATGGTCATACGTTGCCTGTGGTAAACGGCGCGCTTCATCTTGATACAGATTAAGATGTACGCGAGGCCCAGTATTTTCGCGACTGGCACGACGATACTGGCAATGAAAATGATCGCAGCGATGCCATACATATCGCTATTAATCAGCGAAGCGACACCGGAAATGATGGTGTCTTCTAGCCTTTGACCGTTGGTAATAAGAATAGAAATAGGAATGACATTGGCTGGCACGATAGCCACGGATGCGGCAAATAGCAGAGCCCAAGTTTTCTGTATAGAGTAGGGCTTGCGGTGGTATAAGTCATGGTGACAACGCACACAAGTATGACCGTCAGGCTGAGATAGGTGACAGTTGTGACAGTGTACGTTCTTACTCTCAGCAAAAGAGTATTCGGATTCTTTTGCCCAAGCTTCCCAGTAGCGACGTACACTGATACGGCTTACTAGTAATACGCTGAAAAGCTGCAGAAGAATCAGGCCAATCAAACCAGGGCCGACGAAAATGTCAGAGTAATCTTGCAGTTTGAAACATGAGACCGCCAAACTTACCAGAAACACATCCAACATCATCCAATGTTTGAGAGTCTGAATAATGGCTAATGCATAACGAAAGGGTGTGAAGATCTTAAGACGCAGTGATGCATGAGTGATGAGTACCGAGGTGCACACGAGCAACGGAGCGATCGAACTGCAGAACAGGATCAGCAAACCAAGTAGAGGAAAGCCTTCGCCCATTAAGGTAAAAACACCCGATGGTAATGTTGCAGGTATCATGACACCAATCAGGCGAATACTGATGAATTCAAAAAAGTGCGAGGGGATAAACAGCAATAAGCAGGTAATCGCAATTGCTAGGTTTCCAGAGAGGCTAGGGGTCCCGCCTCTATAAAGCTGAGTACCACACCTTGGACAGTAAGCAGATTTCCCCAAAGGGATGTCCATTTTATCTACGGGAAGCTCGCAGCCCTGGCAAAGACGCACTGAGCTGCTGTCGCATTGGTGTTTTGTTGATAAAGGGTTGGTTACGGATGGGGAGGTCACGCGACCTCCCAAGTTGAAACGTAAGTTAGGTTAGCAACCCGACTTAAAGACTCAGAGCCACAAACATCAGGCGTGCGATTGCACACTGCCGTAGAGTGTTTGATAGAGTCCTTGTTGTTCAACCAATTCACCATGTGTTCCCGTCTGTGTGACTTGTCCATCTTCTAAAACATAGATTAGATCGGCTTGTTTCACCGCTGATAATCGATGAGCCACTATCAAAGTTGTGCGATCTTTCAAAAACTCGCTCAACGCTTTATGCAGTGCTGACTCTGTTGCTGTATCGAGAGCAGATGTCGCTTCATCAAGAATAACAAACTTAGGATTGCTCAGCACCATACGAGCTATTGCTAAGCGTTGTCGTTGACCACCAGACAGTCGAACGCCATTCCTACCAATTTGTGTATCTAAGCCATTGCTCAGTTGCTTGATGACATCTTGCATTTGAGCGACTTCAAGCGCACGCCACAACGACATTTCGTCGTATTCAGCACCAAGGGTCAGATTATGCCTTAATGTATCGTTAAAGAGTATAGGTTGTTGTAAAACAACGGCAATTTGATTGCGTATTACACCAAAGCTGATGTCATCGGTTGTTTCACCGTTATAGCGAATGCAACCTGAGTCTGCTTGGTAAACCCCAATCAGCAACTGGATTAACGTAGATTTACCCCCTCCACTCGCACCGACCAAAGCGACTTTTTTACCTGCAGGGATGTGCAGCGATAGCCTATTTAAAACAGTGTTTTCTAATGTGTAAGAGAATGTAACGTCTTCGATGTCAACTGTCACTTCTTGATCTTCAGTAAATGGGTTCACTTTACTGATAGGGCGCTTCTCTTCTTCTAACTGAAGAAGATCGTTGATGCGTTGTAGTGCCGCTTTCGCGCTATACCAAGAGAATTGAATCCCTAGTAGCTCTTGGACCGGGCCTAACATGAACCACAAGTAGCCAAATACCGCGAAAATCTGACCAATGGTTAAGTCACTGAATAACACCATTAGCATAGCGACGGCACGGAAAAGCTCGAAACCTAGTAAGAACAGCAGAAACGAAACACGGCCAGCAGCTTCAGATTGCCAAGCGTATTTGTCTGCATCGATTCTTACTTGGTTTGCTTGAACCTTAAGTTCATCGAGAAAGATACGTTCTTTATTCGCCGCACGCAGTTGGTAAATGCCGTCTAAGGTTTCCACCAAACGGTTTTGAAAGCGCTCGAAAGATTGGTTTTCGTATTTCTTAAGGTGTTTGACCCTGCTGCCTAGTTTACGGGAGAAATAAATTACAACAGGATTGACCAATAAAATGAACAATCCTAAACGCCACTCTAACCACAACAGCACGATCGCTGTCCCGAACACGGTCAGGAAGCTGATGATAAATTTAGAAAGAGTCGAGCCAATGAACTTATCTATTGTCTCTATGTCTGTTATTAGGTGGGCGTTAATACCGCCACTGCCTTTGGTTTCGTATTGTCGAATACTGATGCGGCCAAGCTTATCTATCATCTTGCTGCGCATTTGATAGGTAATTGTTTTGGACACAAGCGTAAACTGACGCCCTTGCAGAATGTTCAACGCTTGGCTAACGGAGCGCATGATAATCACTAACAACAAAGTTAGTGCTATATAGCCAGTCGGTGTTTGTAATGAAGATGGAAGTAGGTGGTTCATCATCTCTAAGCCTGAAGCGGGCTTATCGAGTAATACTTCATCAACCATTAATGGCATGAGCAACGGGATAGGGACACTAATGAGAGTTGCAAATATGGCAATAATGTTAGCAAACAGTAATTTGGACTTGTGTTTTTTTACTTGAGTTATTAACCAAGAACGGCTAATAGTGTCTTCTGAATTGTTCATTGTAATGAGAATAAGTCCTATTTAGTTTGATGGCCGCATTCTACTGCGTTCTCTTGATAATGGAAGTCTCAATTTAATTGGAAGTTAATATGAAAATAGAACATTACCAACGCTTAACCAAACAAGCCGTTGCATTAATTGAATCAGAAACCGATCTAACTGCTAATCTTGCTAATATCAGTTCATTATTATTCATGGAATTGGATGACTTGAATTGGGCGGGTTTCTATTTAATGAAGCAGGATTTAGCTAAGGAAAAAGACGAACTTGTACTGGGCCCTTTCCAAGGTCAACCTGCTTGTGTGCGAATTCCGGTCGGGCGTGGTGTGTGTGGAACTGCGGTTGCGACGAATACAGTTCAGCGCATTCATGATGTTCATGAGTTCGAAGGTCACATCGCTTGTGACGCTGCAAGTAACTCAGAAATCGTTATTCCGTTCTCGATTGGCGGAAAAATCGCGGGCGTTCTTGATATTGATAGCCCAAATGTTGGTCGTTTTTCTCAAATTGACGAGGACGGATTGACATTTTTCATGGCAGAAGTGGAAAAGCTGCTTAATTCGCACGCGAACAAGGCATAAATTATTCTCTTACTGTGGTTTTTCCCAAGCATCTCTCTATAATACGTAAAAATATTTTCTTAATGCTCGCGGAAAACCGCAAAAACCAGGAACCCACATGGAAAACACTGAAAAGTTAAAAAACAGCAAAGAAGTTATCGCATATATTGCTGAATGTTTCCCTAAATGCTTTACTCTAGAAGGTGAAGCGAAGCCACTTAAAATTGGTATTTTTCAAGATCTTGCTGAACGTCTAAATGAAGACGAAAAAGTAAGTAAGACTCAGCTTCGTGCAGCGTTAAGACAGTACACATCATCATGGCGTTACCTGCACGGCGTAAAAGCTGGCGCAGAACGTGTTGACCTAGACGGCAACGCGTGTGGCACACTAGAAGAAGAGCACGTTGAACACGCTAAAGCTACACTTGCTGAAAGCAAAGCGAAAGTTCAGGCTCGTCGTAAAGAACAAGCACAAAAAGCTCGTGAAGAAGGCAAAGCGAAACCTAAGGCGAAGAAAGCTCAACAGCCTCGTCGTCAAGCGCCTAAAGCACCAAAAGTAGAAAAGCCTGTAGAAACACGCGCTTTGAACGCTGACGAATTCATCGCTGGCAAAGAAGTAAATGTGAACATGGGTAAAGGAAACATGGCTGCGACCATTGTTGAAATCAATAAGGAAGATGTGCGTGTTCAGTTAGCAAACGGCCTACAAATGGTTGTTAAAGCGGAGCACTTGCGCGCTTAAAGGAGATACTCCTACGCATGAAATGCCGTTCAAAATTGACACTGATTGCTGCTAGCTTTTGGCTAGCAGCTTCAGCTCAGGCTCTTGAAGCCAAATTAGATCAGGACGATTTACCTCTACTCGCTCCTGAGGTCCAACACGAAACTGCTAGTAAACGTGTTACTTCTCGATTTACTCGTTCTCACTATAAACACTTCAATCTCAACGATGATTTCTCTCAAGCTATCTTTAATCGTTACTTAGAGATGCTGGATTATAATCGTAATATCTTCACTCAAGCTGATATTGACTCTTTCTCTGCGTCATCTAAACAAATTGATGATCAGCTGAAATCGGGCAATAACCAGATTGCATTCGATGTTTATAATCTGTCTATGCAGAAGCGTTTTGAACGTTTTCAATATGCATTGTCTTTGCTAGATACAGAGATTAAGTTTGATACCGATGAAAGTATTGAGCTCAATCGTAGTGAAGCTGAGTGGCCAAAAGATATCGCTGAAGTGAATGAGCTTTGGAGAAAACGCGTTAAATATGATGCGTTGAATCTAAAACTTACTGGTAAAGAGTGGCCAGAGATTCAAGAAGTTTTGGAAAAGCGTTACAACAATGCGATGAAGCGTATTACGCAATCGCATAATGAAGATGCTTTCCAGATCTACATGAACGCATTTGCGCGTGAAGTTGATCCTCACACAAGTTACCTTTCTCCAAGAAATGCAGAACAATTCCAATCTGAGATGAACCTATCTCTAGAAGGTATTGGTGCTGTGCTTCAGATGACAGACGACTACACCGTTATTCGTTCTTTAGTGGCTGGTGGCCCTGCTTCAAATAGCAAACAATTGAGCGATGGCGACCGTATTGTTGGCGTTGGTCAAGATGGCGAAGAGATTGTTGATGTTATCGGCTGGCGTTTAGACGATGTAGTGCAATTAATTAAAGGACCGAAAGGGACTAAAGTTAAGCTACAGATCTTGCCAGACGGTAAAGATGCAAAAAGTCACGTTGTCACAATTGTACGCGATAAGATTCGTTTAGAAGACCGCGCTGTTAAATCAGAAGTTATCGAGAAAGATGGCAAGAAGATTGGTGTACTCGAAGTACCTAGTTTCTATGTTGGTCTTTCTAAAGATACCGATAAACTGATCACCGAGCTTAAAGAGCAAGGTGTTGAAGGTATTATTGTTGACCTCCGAAACAACGGTGGTGGTGCACTGACTGAAGCAACTGAACTCTCTGGTTTGTTTATCAAAGAAGGACCTGTTGTTCAGGTTCGTGATAGCTACGGTCGTGTCAAAGTGAACAGCGATACTGATGGTCAAATCAGTTACCAAGGCCCGTTAACGGTATTGGTGAATCGCTACAGTGCTTCAGCGTCTGAAATCTTTGCAGCAGCGATGCAAGATTATGGCCGTGCAATTATCTTGGGTGAAAACTCTTTCGGTAAAGGTACGGTGCAACAGCATCGCTCTTTGAATCATATTTATGATTTGTTCGATAAAGAGTTAGGCTACGTTCAATACACAATCCAAAAATTCTACCGAATCAATGGTGGTAGTACGCAAAACAAGGGTGTAGTACCTGATATTGCTTACCCAACGCCAATTGATCCTGCAGATACTGGTGAAAGTGTTGAAGACAACGCTCTTCCTTGGGACAGCATCGACAAAGCGAAGTACTCAGTGTTACAGCGTAACGATGAGCAGATCGCAGCGTTGACGGCTAAACACCAAGCTCGTATCGCAACAGACATGGAATTTGGCTTTATCGCGCAAGATATTGAAAAATATAAGGCAGATAAAGACGACAATGACCTTTCTCTTAATGAAAAGGTTCGTCAACAAGAGAGTGATGATGCGGATGCGCTTCGTCTAGAGCGTATTAACCAACGTCAAAAAGCCGCTAAGTTAGAGGCATTTAAAACGTTGGATGATATTCCAAAAGACTACGAAGCCCCGGATGCTTATCTTGATGAATCAGTTGCTATCATGCTGGATATGATCAAGAAATAAACAAAATACCTGTTATAAGGTGATTGTTTAAAGACGTACTATTTGAAAAGCGAGCTTAGGCTCGCTTTTTTTGTACCTGTGTTCGTGCCTCGAATAATGTCATGTTAACGGCATGCTTCCTCGCTTTTTAACTTGCTGCAGAACCACTGTTATTTGATTTTCGGCTGTGAAGTACACTGTAAAAATAACTAAACTTAAGTATTATTTTTCGAGTGATAATGACATTTAAGTTACTTCGCACTTAAAATTTAGTGACTTAGATCATATTTTTTCGCTTTCTATTCATTACGTGCCTAAGCTTAAAGAAAACGAGGGGACGCTTATGAAATGGATTCTACTAATTTTATCTTGTTTAAGTTTTGTGGCTTTTGGGAGCGAGGTCGCTTCGAGTAGCCAACAATCAAAAAGTGATAGTAATCTATCTCATTTTGACCTTCCTCTGTTGCTTGGTGATTGGTATTTGATGAATCCTGATCCTGAGCAAGGCACTGAAAACTTTAGAGCGATCAAGCTCACTCTTGATTCAAACTACTCATTCACTATCGATATCCAAAAGAAAGACTACAGTGTCGATCATTGGGGAGGTTTGTATAACGCCAATGAAGACACGATTATTTTGGGTTTGAATACCTCAGAACCTCAGGTTTACGCGTACAGCAGTAATCACAACATGCTGAATCTTAACGGTGTTATGTTCACCAAGGCCTTGCCAAATGCATTGGCGGGAATCTGGTCAAGTGCCCAACTGTCTGGAAGCGATCTACGTGCGAGTAACATTCAAAAAATGGATTTAGTCCTTCAGCCGGACTTTATATTCATGTTCCGAGTATCAGATGAAGAAGGTGGTGAAGTCATTCGTCGCGGGGTGTATTACACAGAAGGCGATCAACTAGTGTTACTTTATGAGAACGGTGAACACGGCACTCGATATACACTGAACAGCGATGTGTTAACGCTGCAAGGTGAAGAGGGAGATATGTTTGCGGTACTCAATCGCATTCGATAATCGTGAGTTTTAGCAGTAACGGCGTACTCGTTGATAATATTGTGCACAGTTCATTTCTTAGGCGTTCCTGTCTGATTTGATTGATAAAATAGCAAAACATGGAGGCATTTTCTTACAATGCCTCCTTTTTTTAATATTCCCCTTGTTTTATTGGCGCTCAACCTTTAGATATATACAGTTAAAAAATAATTACGTATAACGATCAAAAGGAACCCGTCATGGCACATACACCTCAAGCCAAGTATCGTAAAGATTATCAATCACCATCTCACACGATTTCTGAAATCGATCTTACTTTCGATTTGTACGACTCAGCATCCATTGTTACGGCTGTTTCTAGTGTTAAGCAGGAGAAAGACAGCACGACATTAGTACTTGATGGTGAAGGCTTGAAGTTGGTTTCTGTTTTGGTTGAAGGCAACGAATGGACTCAGTACGAGCAGTCTGAAACTCAACTTACGCTGAATGACCTTCCAAAAGAATTTACTCTAACCATCGTTACCGAAGTTAACCCTGAAGGGAACAGTGCACTTGAAGGCTTGTACAAGTCGGGTGGCGCGTTCTGTACTCAATGTGAAGCTGAAGGTTTCCGCCGTATCACTTACTACATGGATCGCCCAGATGTGTTGGCGAAATTCACTACAACGGTAATTGCAGACAAAGCAGAGAACCCATTCTTATTAAGTAATGGTAACCGTGTAGATGAAGGTGAAGCTGAAAACGGTCGTCATTGGGTGAAGTGGCAAGACCCACATCCAAAACCAGCGTACTTGTTTGCTTTAGTAGCGGGTGACTTTGATGTACTTCGTGACGCATACACTACACAATCGGGTCGTAAAGTTGACCTAGAAATCTTTGTTGATAAAGGCAATCTAGACCGTGCGAGCCACGCGATGGTTTCTTTGATTAACTCAATGAAGTGGGACGAAGAACGTTTCAATCTTGAATACGACTTAGACATCTACATGATCGTAGCCGTTGATTTCTTCAACATGGGTGCGATGGAAAACAAAGGCTTGAACGTATTCAATTCGAAGTTCGTTCTAGCAAACGACCAAACTGCAACGGATACAGATTACCTAGGTATTGAAGCAGTAATCGGCCATGAATATTTCCACAACTGGACAGGTAACCGAGTGACGTGTCGCGATTGGTTCCAGTTAAGTCTGAAAGAAGGCTTAACGGTATTCCGTGACCAAGAATTCTCATCTGATCTTGGTTCTCGCGCAGTAAACCGTATTAATAATGTACGTATCATTCGCGGTCCACAATTTGCAGAAGATGCTAGCCCAATGTCTCATCCAATTCGTCCAGAAAAAGTGATAGAAATGAATAACTTCTATACTTTGACCGTGTACGAAAAGGGCAGTGAAGTGATCCGTATGATCCACACATTGTTGGGCGAAGATGGTTTCCAAAAAGGCATGAAGCTGTACTTCGAACGTCACGATGGTACGGCTGCAACATGTGAAGACTTCGTCGCGGCAATGGAAGATGCGTCGGGCGTTGACTTATCTCAGTTCCGCTTATGGTACAGCCAGTCTGGTACGCCGACGCTGTCTGTTGAAAGTAAGTACGACGCAGAGAAGAAACAGTACACGTTAACAACTCGCCAAGTAACAGCGCCAACTCATGAGCAAACGGAAAAGCAGGCTCTGCATATTCCTCTTGATATCGAGCTGTACACAGCTGCGGGTGAAGTTGTTGAGTTACAATGTAACGGTAAGCCAGTTCATAATGTATTAGATGTGAAAGAAGCAGAGCAAACGTTCGTGTTTGAAAACGTTTCTGAGCAACCGATCCCATCATTACTTCGTGAATTTTCTGCGCCAGTGAAATTGGAATATGACTACTCAGATGAAGAACTGATCTTCTTGATGGTGAATGCTCGCAATGAATTCTCTCGTTGGGATGCGGGTCAAATGCTATTAGCGAAGTACATCCGCAGTAACGTGGAGAAAGTTCAGCAGGGTCAAGCGTTTGAGCTTTCTGATTCTGTTGTTGATGCATTCCGTGGCGTACTGCTGAGTGATTCACTAGAGCCTGCGTTTATTGCAGAAATGCTTTCTCTACCAAGCCACAATGAAGTATCGGGTTGGTACGAGCGCGTTGATATTGATGCGGTCGCATCGGTTCTTAACTCAATGAAAGTCACACTAGCTGCAGAACTTGAAGACGAGTTAGCGGCGGTTTATCACAGCCACGCACTAACAGAATACACGGTCGATCACGATTCGATTGGTAAGCGTACTCTACGTAAAGTTTGCCTAAGTTACTTAGCACATACAGAGCAGGGTAATGACTTGGTTGTTGCGATGTACCAGCAAGCAAACAACATGACAGATACGATGGCAGCAATGGGCGCGGCAAACAGTGCACAACTACCATGTCGTGAAACCTTGATGGTGGATTACAGTGACAAGTGGAAACACGATGGTCTTGTTATGGATAAGTGGTTTGCATTGCAAGGTACAAACCCAAGTTCAAACGCACTTGAAGTGATCAAAGCGTCGATGTCGCACCAGGCGTTCAGTTTGAAGAACCCGAACCGTACCCGTAACTTGGTCGGTTCATTCTTAAACATGAACCCGGTTCAATTCCACGACAAGTCTGGTCAAGGCTATGCATTTGCAGGCGAGATCTTACGTGAACTGAACAGCAGCAACCCGCAAGTGGCTTCACGTCTGATTGATCCACTTCTTAAATTCCGTAAGTACGACGATGAACGCCAAGCTCTGATCAAAAAAGAACTAGAGACGTTAAAGAACATGGACAACCTAGCAAAAGACTTGTTTGAGAAAGTGACGAAAGCACTAGAGGCTTAAGTCAGCGCGCATTCAGGTAACTGTTTGCTACAACGAAAGGTCATCAGTGGTAGAGAATATCTGCCACTGATTTTTTGTTTCTGGTTCATCGAATTTTCGATAAGCTAGAGCAGCTTCAAGTTCAGTTTCACCGTCAGACATCTAAAAGTGCCAAAAAACACTGGCACTGTATATTTATACAGGTATCGTATGAATCGCTATATTTTCCAACTTAACATCTCGTATCAGCAGTTTTTGGCCAGCTATTCTGGCGCCGCAAGTAAAGTTCAAGTGATAACAACAACAGGTTTACGCTTACAGTTACCTGCAACTCGGTTCAGACCATTTCTTACACAAATAGGGGTTAGAGGGCAGTTTAGGCTGACAACTGACCAAAAAAATAAGTTTATTAAGTTAGAAGCTCTGTAAACCTTGGCGTGCCTAGTGAGTTAAAAGGAATCTTAATCACATAATCAAACATTTCACCTCTTACCACCTCCAAAACAATTAACTATTTTTCAATAATGCTTTTACAATAAATGAATGCATTACCTTTGCTTAACTCGTTAGTAGAAAAGAGCTCAACGGCACGTTTCAAACACCAGATTAAGTGATCCCCCTAATAATAAAATATAATTCTAATTGTGGAGTGTGACTATGACCGCACGTGAAACTGTGGTTCCAGTTTTACTTGAAAAAGTTTACAAGCTGATTCAAGACAAACTTGACCTTGCTCATCGACCTCTCGTAACTCAACTTGCTCAACACTTGTTTAGTAACGTTTCTCACGACGATCTGACTCAGAGAAACGAATCCGATTTATACGGTGCTGTAGTTAGCTTATGGCATCATATCAATGAAAAGAAAGCCGACGAAATCTCTGTACGTGTTTTCAACCCGACGGTAAGTCGTCAAGGTTGGCAGTCTACTCATACTATCGTTGAGATAGTCGTTCCAGACAGCCCATTCCTTGTTGATTCCGTAAAAATGGCATTGACTCGCCTAGACCTTTCTTCTCACCTTATGCTTCATAACCCAACACAAATCTCTCGCTCAGATAAGGGCAGTGTTGTCGGTGTAAGCAATAACGAAGGTGCATTCCAATCGCTTTTCCATATCGAAGTTGACCGTCTGAGTAGTAAAGCTGAAATGACAGCACTTAAAACGGAGTTGCTGGATATCTTTACCGACACTAGCTTAGTCGTGAACGATTGGTTGAAGATGGTTGAAAGACTTGAAGAAGTGACCAATCAAGTTGAACAGCAAAAAGAGAGCATTCCAGTAGACGGCCAGCGCTTTGATGAAACGTTGGCGTTTCTTCGTTGGTTAGGCCAACACAACTTTACATTCATGGGTTATAAGGAATATGACCTAGTTTCAGTTAACGGCGACACTGAACTGCAACCGACCAAGGAGCAAGGTCTTGGTTTGTTTGCGAACTCAGATCGTGTACGTAACGTTAAGCTATCTGAGTTTTCTGATTCGGCACGTCTTGAAGCGAAAAAGCCTTATGTGCTTATCGTAACCAAGGGCAACACGGCTTCACGCATTCACCGCCCAGCTTACAACGATTACATTGGTATTAAGAAGTTCGATAAGAACGGTAAGGTCATTGGTGAGCACCGCTTTACTGGTCTTTACACATCTGCCGTTTATAACCAAACCGTTGAAACGATTCCTCTTGTTCGCGAGAAAGTAGAACGTATTTTGGATGCGAGTGGTTACCGTGAAGGTTCATACTCTTACAAAGCGCTGCACAACATTCTTGAAAACTACCCACGTGATGAACTGCTGCAAGCTCGAGAAGAAGAGCTACTAGAAGTCGGTACGGGCGTAGTACAAATGCAAGATCGCGATCTCCTGCGTTTGTTTGTTCGCAAAGACCCGTTTGGTCGTTTCTTTAGCTGCATGGTTTACGTAACAAAAGATCGTTACAACACTGAGCTTCGTCGCCAAACACAGCGCATCTTGAAACAGTACTTTGGTTGTGAAGAAGAGGTTGAATTTACAACGTACTTCTCTGAAAGCCCGCTAGCAAGAACGCACTATATTGTTCGTGTTGATAACAACAACATGGATGTGGACGTGAAAACAATTGAGCAAAATTTAATGGAAGTATCGTCTACGTGGGATGACCGTCTGTCTGAATCTATCATTGCAAACTTCGGTGAAAGCAAAGGTCTTCCATTGTCGAAAGAGTACATGCGTGCATTCCCACGTTCGTACAAAGAAGACATGATGCCAGGTTCTGCTGTTGCCGACATTGAACGTTTAGAAGCGCTAAGTGAAGACAACAAACTGGGTATGCTTTTCTACCGTCCTCAAGAAGAAGCGGCAGATTCAAAAGCCGTTCGTTTGAAGTTGTTCTACCACAGCGATGAGCCAATTCACCTTTCTGATGTTATGCCAATGCTTGAAAACTTTGGCCTACGCGTTATCGGTGAATCTCCATATGAAGTGCGTAAAACCAACGGTGTGACCTATTGGATCCTTGATTTCTCTATGCTGCACAAGAGCGATAAGACCATTGATCTTCGTGAAGCTCGCGATCTTTTCCAACAAGCCTTTGCGGCAATCTGGGCGGGTGAGTTAGACAGCGATGGTTTCAACCGCTTAGTACTTGGCGCTGGTCTTTCTGGCCGTGAAATCTCAATCTTACGTGCTTATGCTCGTTACATGCGTCAAGTTGGTTTCCCATTCAGCCAACAATACATTGAAGACACATTGTCTCATTACCCAGAATTAGCGAAAGGGCTAGTGAGCCTATTCGGCAAGCGTTTTGACCCGAAACTGAAGGGCAGCGTAAAAGGCCAACAAGATCTTATTAAGAAGATCACTGAACAGTTGGATCATGTAGAAAGCTTGGATGATGATCGTATCATTCGTCGCTACATGGAAATGATCACTGCAACGCTTCGTACTAACTACTACCAAGTAGACGAGAATAAGCAGTCTAAACCTTGGTTGGCTCTGAAAATGAGACCAAGCGAGATTCCAGATATCCCTGCGCCGGTTCCTGCGTTTGAGATCTTCGTTTACGCACCAGACATTGAAGGTGTGCATTTACGTGGCGGTAAAGTAGCACGCGGTGGTTTACGTTGGTCAGACCGTCAAGAGGACTTCCGTACTGAGATTCTAGGCCTAGTTAAAGCGCAACAAGTTAAGAACACGGTTATCGTACCGGTTGGTGCTAAAGGTGGTTTCGTTTGTAAGCGTCAACACATGATGTCTGGCCGAGACGAGATTTTTGCTGAAGGTCAACGTTGTTACAAGCGCTTCATCCGTGCATTGCTAGACGTTTCAGACAACATCATTGAAGGTGAGGTTATCCCACCTAAGAGCGTTGTTCGTCACGATGAAGATGACCCATACTTGGTTGTTGCAGCCGATAAAGGCACCGCGACATTCTCAGATCTAGCGAACTCAGTAGCTGAAGAGTACAACTTCTGGCTAGGTGATGCGTTTGCATCGGGTGGCTCTAACGGTTACGACCACAAAGCCATGGGTATCACGGCGAAAGGTGGCTGGGAATCGGTTAAACGTCACTTCCGCGAAATGGGTATTAACTGTCAAAGCACAGACTTCACTGCCATTGGTGTGGGTGATATGGCGGGTGACGTATTTGGTAACGGTATGCTGCTATCTAAGCACATTCGCTTGCAAGCTGCGTTTAACCACATGCACATCTTCATTGACCCGAATCCAGAATCAGCATCAAGCTGGGTAGAGCGTGACCGTCTGTTTAATCTGCCTCGTTCAAGTTGGGAAGATTACAATAAAGACCTGATTTCTCAAGGTGGTGGCATCTTCTCTCGCCGAGCGAAGTCTATCTCTTTGACACCTGAAATTCAGAAAATGCTGGGTACCAAGAAAGCATCAATGGCACCAAACGACTTGATCAAAGCGATCTTGTCTATGAAAGTTGATCTACTTTGGAACGGCGGTATTGGTACTTACGTTAAGTCTTCTAGTGAGACTCATACCGATGTGGGTGACCGTGCAAATGACGTGCTACGTATCGATGGCCGTGACCTGAAAGCTAAGGTTGTTGGTGAAGGCGGTAACTTGGGTATGACTCAATTGGGTCGTATTGAATACGCTCTAACGGGCGGTCGAGTTAATACTGACTTTGTCGATAACGTTGGTGGTGTAGATTGCTCGGATAACGAAGTTAACATTAAGATCTTCTTGAATGGCTTGGTGTCTAATGGTGATCTTACCGTTAAGCAACGTAACCAAGTTCTTGAATCTATGGAAGATGAAGTAGGTGAAATCGTACTAGACGACGCTTACTGCCAAGCTGAGTCTATCTCTGTTACTGAGCATCAAGGTGTAGGCTTAGTGAAAGAGCAAATCCGCTTTATCCACACAATGGAAAAAGCCGGGTACTTAGACCGTGGTTTGGAATACATCCCAGATGACGAAACGCTGCTAGAACGTGAGAAGCAGGGCCAAGCACTAACAAGACCAGAGCTATCAGTATTGATCGCTTACGGTAAAATGGTTCTAAAAGAAGATCTTGTGAGTGATGACATTGCGAATGATGAGTTCCATGCTCAACAACTGATGCAATACTTCCCAACAGAGTTACGCCGTAACTACTCTCAGCACATGGATAACCATCCACTTCGTGCAGAGATCATTGCGACTGCGCTTGCTAACCAAATGGTTAACGAGATGGGCTGTAACTTCGTGACTCGCTTGCAAGAAGAGACGGGCGCGAACATTGTTGATATTGCGAATGCTTACGCGGCATCACGTGAAATCTACGGCCTGGGTAAGGTATTGAAGAGCATCCGTGAACTGGACAACATCTCAAGTTCTGAAGCTCAATACGAATTGCTTTACCATGTACGTCGTACGCTTCGTCGTCTAGCACGCTGGTTGCTAAGAAACCGTACCGGTAAACAGTCAGTGAATGCATTGATTGAGCTTTACCAAGGTGATGTCGTCGCAATTACTGAGAAGCTGGATGAAAACCTAGTGGCTTCAGAAGTAGAAGAGCATCAAGCAATGGCTCAAGTATGGATTGACCAAGGTGTAAACGCTGAGCTGGCTAATTCAGTGGCTCGTTTGTCTAGCCTGTACTCAGCACTGGATATATCTACAGTGGCTCGTGAAACGGGTAAAACAGTACAGCAAGCGTCTAAGCTTTACTTCAACCTAGGCGACCGTTTGTCACTGCACTGGTTCTTGAAGCAAATCAATGGCCAAGCTATAGACAACAACTGGCAAGCACTGGCGCGTGCAGCATTCAGAGAAGATCTGGATTGGCAGCAACGCCAGTTAACTGGTCAAGTACTTAACTGTGGTTGTGCTTCAGATATCGATGTGATTAAAGCGCTTGATGACTGGATGGAAAGTAACTCTGTTTCTCTACATCGTTGGGAAAGCATCCTAAACGAATTCAAAGTAGGTTCTGTTCATGAGTTTGCTAAGTTCTCAGTAGCATTGCGTGAATTGATGCTGTTGAATCTAAACTGCATGTCAAAAGACTAGTTACTAGATAAGACGAAAAAGTATAAGGGCAGGCTACAAGGTCTGCCTTTTTCGTTTCGGTAAAGTGGAAACAATAGGCCTAACGACTTTTGAAGAACAAACTTCGACGCAAACGTTGTTTGTTGTTAAGTGACCTGATGGCTGTACTAAGGTTGAGATTAGAAATGGCTTAATAACTTGAAGAAAAGGTAACGTTTGCTTAATAATGAAGCTCATTCGTTAGCAAACTCGATTATCTTACCCTTACAGTCAGTAATAGATTGAATAGTTGAGTAAATAAGTAAATAATATCGCCCCGTTTACACGGGGCTTTTTTCTATCGGAGGCACAATGCTTTACCGTCTAGCCAGAACTGGCTTTTTCCAACTTGATGCCGAAAAGGCACATGATCTTGCAATTCAAAATTTCAAGCGCTTCACAGGCACACCTATTGATCTTTTGTATCGCCAACAATTACCTCACCGACCTGTAGAGTGCATGGGTCTTACTTTTAAAAACCCAGTTGGCCTTGCTGCTGGCCTAGATAAAAACGGCGAATGTATTGATGCATTTGGCGCAATGGGTTTTGGTTTCGTAGAAGTAGGAACAGTGACTCCGCGTCCGCAAGCGGGTAACGACAAACCTCGTTTATTCCGTCTTGTTGAAGCTGAAGGTATCATCAACCGCATGGGTTTTAACAACCTAGGCGTCGACAACCTTGTTGAGAATGTTAAGAAGTCGAACTACGATGGCATCTTAGGCATCAACATCGGTAAGAATAAAGACACACCAATTGAAAAGGGCGCTGAAGATTACTTGATCTGTATGGAGAAGGTATATCAATACGCTGGTTACATTGCTGTGAACATCTCTTCACCAAACACTCCAGGACTTCGTTCTCTGCAATATGGCGAAGCACTAGACGATCTATTGTCTGAACTGAAAACGAAACAAACTGAACTGGAAGAGAAGCATGGTAAATATGTTCCTCTTGCTCTTAAGATTGCTCCGGATCTAAGTGACGATGAAATCAGCCAAATTTGTGAATCATTGATCAAAAATAAGATCGATGGTGTGATCGCAACAAACACGACATTGGATCGTTCAATCGTTGAAGGCATGAAGCATTGCGACGAAGCGGGTGGTCTAAGTGGACGTCCAGTTCAATCTCGCAGTACTGAAGTAGTTCGTAAACTTCACGAAGAGCTTGGTGACCAACTGCCGATCATCGGGGTAGGTGGTGTTGATTCGTATGTTGCTGCAAAAGAGAAAATGATGGCAGGCGCTAAGCTTGTACAAGTTTACTCTGGTTTCATTTACAAAGGTCCAGGCCTTGTAGGTGACATCGTTAAAAATCTTTAAACGGCAAGACGCTTTTATTTCTGAAAAGCGACAATCTGGCATCGTCTTAATAAAAGAGACACTGTAACTCACTGAGTTGTAGAGAAAAGCGACAAGAAAGAGGAATTTATTTCCTCTTTTTTTTTGCCTATTGCTCAGTAAAATTACTGTAATTGAAGGTAATTTTGCGTTTTACCTAATGGAATGGTTCAACAGTGTGAGACGAAATGATGCTTAAACCTAGCGATACATGGAGTTGGTATTACGATGAGCAGCAATGTTCATTAATGCTAAACCTCGGAGAGGATATGATTTTCAAAACGAATCTGGTCCGCAATAAGCTGGTGGACTGCGCGTTTCGAGATAATGAATTCACCGTTGATGACGCATCTTCATACCAAACCTTCAAAGAACAAATTTCTGGCTTAGAACTGTCTGAGCCTCGTCAAGCTGAATTAGCACTCTATTGTGTGGCAGCAAAGCGTTTCCATAAGCCTGTACAGCCTAAGAGTTGGTTCTTCGACTCACAAGGTACTGGCCATGAATATCCTCAAGAAGGGGATATTGTACAAATGAATAACGAGCATAGCTTAGGGTATTTCATTGTATTAGAAGTGGGAGAGTGTGCGAGCCTATGTGCATTTGTTGACCTAGAAGAGTTCCTGTTAACGCCTTCAAAAGGACTGCGATTTGGAGACTCAATCAAGGTGATGCACGATAGAATGGTAGACGCGAACGCTATCCTTCATCAGACACACATAGCGATGGTAGGTTAACCTCTAATCTAGCACATCATTTCAACCACGCATCGCAGCACACAAACGTATAAACCTTCCTCAGAATCGGCTCATTAGCCGATTTTTTTGTGCCTAAAAAACCTCATCCTGATAAATACATCACGGCTTAACCATTTAAATAGTGAACTTACGACTATTTTTTCACCTTAATTTCTGCCCGTTTTCATCGCCAGAAGAGTAAATCTACCGTCTTTATTCCCTGTTTTTGGTCTTTTGTAGCTAAATTTCATCCATAAATCTCCTTTGGTATACACCAGTTTTGAGGTGAATATAAATTCACATTGCTACTTTGGTTAATAAGTGGTCAGAAATGAAGTTGGTTTGATAGGTCTTATGTTCTAAGGGGATGTGGGTAAGCGATCGCTTCAAGACTGTGCATTTGCTAGCCAGTTAGTCGAAAGATTCAATGAAAAGACGTGTTTAGTGTGATGCTCTAGTTACAAATTCAGGTATAATCGAACTCATTTTTATCAATAAAAGAACACTATGAATCAATATCTAGCGGTTACCTCAAACGGCCTTGAGAATTTATTAGTTGAAGAACTAACCCAACTAGGGATTACAAACGCAAAACCTGTTCAAGCAGGTGTTAAATTCAAAGCGACCAATGAGCAAATTTATCGTTGTTGTTTGTGGAGCCGTTTGGCTTCTCGATTTGTACGTGTCCTTTCTGAATTCACTTGTATGGACGACATGGATTTGTACCTATCAACCACTGCGGTTAACTGGGTAAATCAATTCCATAGCTCTAAGCGTTTTGTTGTTGACTTCAATGGTACGAACAACGAAATCCGTAATAGCCAATACGGTGCGATGAAAGTAAAAGATGCCGTTGTTGATTGCTTTGAGAAGAAGTCTTTACCTCGTCCTTCTATTAGCAAAGAGAACCCAGACATTCGTATCCACGTTCGTTTACACCGTGATAAAGCGATTCTTGGTGTTGATATGGTTGGCAGCGGTCTTCACCAACGTGGTTACCGTCCAGAATCAGGTCGTGCACCTCTGCGTGAAACACTTGCTGCCGCGATTCTTCTTCGTAGTGGTTGGGATGCGACTAAGCCTTTCCTAGACCCTATGTGTGGTTCAGGTACGTTAGTGATTGAAGCGGCAATGATGGCTGCAAACATGGCTCCAGGTGTTAAACGTCAGAAGTGGTGTTTTGAATCACTAGAAGATTTCGAACCAGAGCTATGGGCTGAAGTGAAAGCTGAAGCGAACGTTCAAGGTCGTCGTGGTGTTAAGAAAGTGGAATGTAAGTTCTATGGCTACGACAATGATGAACGTATGATCAAAACTGCGCGTGACAATGCTCGTCGTGCCGGTGTTGAAGAGTTGATTGAATTCGAAGTAGGCGATGCTGCAAAGCTTAAGCGTCCTACAGAGTTTACTGATGGTGTGATTGTTTCTAACCCGCCTTACGGTGAACGTCTTGGTACCGAGCCGGGTCTTATTGCACTTTACACAGCATTCGGTGCACAGCTCAAAGCTGAATTTGGTGGCTGTAACGCATCTATCTTCTCTAGCTCAGACGAGCTACTAAGCTGCTTACGCATGCGTGCAGACAAACAGTTCAAATTGAATAACGGTGCGTTACCGTGTCACCAAAAGAACTACTCAATTTCAGATCGTCCGATGTCAGAACGTCCAACGGGCGAGCAAGAACAGTTAATTGCTCCTGACTTCGCAAACCGTCTTAAAAAGAACATCGGTAAAATTGGCAAGTGGGCTAAGAAAGAGCAATTAGATTGTTACCGTATCTACGATGCGGACTTACCAGAATACAATGTAGCGATTGATGTATACCCAGGTCATCTTGTGATTCAAGAATACGCAGCGCCTAAAGATGTACCGGAAGAGAAGGCAAAACGTCGCTTAACCGATATCATCCGTGCTTCTATTCAAGTAACAGGCGTAGAAGCAAACAACGTTGTGCTTAAAGTTCGTCAGAAACAGAAAGGCCGTTCTCAATACCAGAAATTGGCTCAAGACTCATCGAACTTAGAAGTGAACGAGTATGGCGTTAAGCTGATTGTTAATCTTCATGATTACCTAGATACCGGGTTGTTCCTAGATCATAAGATCACTCGTCGTCGTATCGGTGAGATGGCCGCAGGTAAGGATTTCCTAAACTTGTTTGCTTATACAGGAAGTGCATCTGTTCATGCTGCTGTGGGTGGTGCTCGTTCTACAACTACTGTTGATATGTCTAATACCTACCTAGAGTGGGCGAAAGAGAACATGGAGCTTAACGGTCGTGTTGGTCGTCAACATCAGTTTGTTCAAGCTGACTGTCTACAATGGCTAGCTAAAGAGCAGGGTTCTTATGATCTGATCTTTATCGATCCACCTACGTTCTCTAACTCAAAGCGTATGGATCAATCTTTCGATGTTCAACGTGATCACATTCAGCTGATGGAAAACCTTAAACGTCTTCTTCGTGAAGAAGGCACGATTGTGTTCTCTAACAACAAGCGTCACTTCAAAATGGACTTGGAAGCTCTAGATGAGTTAGGTCTTAAGGCTCAGAATATCTCAGCGAAGACACTTCCATTGGACTTCTCTCGCAATAAGCACATTCATAACTGCTGGTTGATTACACACAAATAATCAAAGAGATTGTATAAGGATATAGAGTGCTGACTCTCTACAGTACAGAAGGGTGCCATCTATGTGAGATGGCATTCCAACTCACGGAACAGTTAAACATTAGCCATCACGTCAACGTTGTTGACATTGCATTTGATGATGAGCTCTTTTCCCGTTACGGGGTCACTATTCCGGTGCTCAAATTTGAAAGCTCTGACCTTTCTCAAAGCTCAGAGCTTAACTGGCCATTTGGCTTGTTAGAACTTAATGATTGGTTAAAGAAGAATGGCATTACTTACAATTCATAATGGGCAATTAGCGTTTGGTGATCACCCATTATTAGATCGTGCGGACTTCGTGCTGCAAGAAAACGAACGTGTATGTTTAGTAGGGCGCAATGGCGCTGGTAAGTCGACATTGATGAAAATCCTATCTGGAAACATCATCATGGACGACGGTAAGATGCAAATCACGCAAGATGTGGTTGTGTCTCGTCTAGAACAAGATCCACCGCGTAATGAACAAGGTACAGTTTATGACTATGTTGCTGGTGGCCTTGCTGAAATCGGCGAACAGCTGAAGATCTATCATGATCTTCTGGATCTCATCGCGACAGACCCAAGTGAAAAGAATCTAAACCGCCTTACTCGCGTTCAAGAACAACTGGATCATGCTAATGCATGGCGTTTTGAAGATCGTGTAAGTAACGTATTGGCAGCACTTAAGCTGACTGCTGAAACCAAACTGACAGATTTGTCTGGTGGTTGGCAACGTAAAGCGGCACTTGCTCGTGCGCTTGTATGTGACCCTGACGTGCTTCTACTCGACGAACCGACTAACCACTTGGATGTTGCAACCATTGAATGGTTAGAGGGCTTCCTGAAAGACTTCCGCGGTTCAATCATCTTTATCTCGCATGACCGTGCGTTCATTAAATCGATGGCAACACGTATTGTCGATCTTGATCGCGGTAAATTGAGCTCTTTCCCGGGCGATTACGAAAATTACCTTGTTGAGAAAGAAGAGGCGCTTCGTGTTGAAGAAATGCAAAACGCTGAATTCGATAAGAAGCTTGCTCAAGAGGAAGTTTGGATTCGTCAGGGCATCAAAGCTCGTCGTACTCGTAACGAAGGCCGTGTTCGTGCGCTTAAGAAGCTACGTGAAGAACGTTTGAACCGTCGTGAAGTGCAGGGCAAAGCGATTATCCAAATCGACGATGGCCAGCGTTCAGGCAAGATTGTATTTGAAGCTGAGAATCTTAACTTTGGCTTTGAAGGCAAAGAAATTGTTAAGGACTTCAGCTTCAACATCATGCGTGGCGATCGTATCGCTCTGATTGGTCCTAACGGTTGTGGTAAGAGTACGGTACTTAAGCTGCTTCTTGACCAGCTTAAGCCTGATTCAGGTCGTTTGCATTGTGGTACTAAGCTTGAAGTCGCTTACTTTGACCAATACCGCGAAATTCTAGACCCTGAGAAGTCTGTAATTGATAACCTAGCGGATGGTAAGCAAGAAGTCACAGTAGGCGGTCGTGAGCGTCATGCGCTTAGCTACTTACAAGATTTCTTATTCTCGCCTAAACGTGCTCGTACTCCTGTTAAAGCGCTGTCTGGTGGTGAGAAAAACCGTCTGTTATTAGCTCGTATTTTCCTCAAATCGAACAACTTGCTGATTCTCGATGAGCCAACCAACGATCTAGATATCGAAACTTTGGAACTTTTAGAAGATTTGCTTGCCAACTATCAGGGTACGCTTCTTTTAGTAAGCCACGATCGTCAGTTTGTTGATAACACGGTTATGACAAGTTGGATCTTCGAAGGTAACGGTGTGATTGAAGAATTTGTTGGTGGCTATCACGATGCTCAACAGCAAAGAAAGCAAGCATTAGAGTACCGACAGGTTGAAAAGCCATCAAAGCCTGAGAAAGTAGTTGAGGAAACTCCCAAAACTGCGCCAGTTAAGGCTAAACCTAAGAAGTTATCGTATAAGCTACAACGAGAACTAGAAGCGCTACCAATGCGTTTAGAAGAATTGGAAACTCAAATTGAAACTCTTCAGGAAGAAGTCAACGATCCAAGCTTCTTTTCGAAATCTGTAGAGCAGACACAACCAGTATTAGATAAGCTATCTGCAGCAGAGCAGGAGCTTGAAGTTGCTTTTGAGCGCTGGGAAGAGCTCGAGGCACTACAACAGGAAAGTTAAGAAGTAATAATGACTTGTACTAAATTTAAATTAACTACAGTTGCAGCCCTAGTTTTGGCGGCAACTCATGCTAACGCAGCGCTTTACAAGGTCGTTGAAGTCACTCCTTCAATTACAGGTGCCTCTGAAATCTATGGTGTGGCGATTCAACCTGGTGTTGCGACAGACGGAACGAATGAGCTTGCGTTAGGTTGCTTCGATTCAGCTGCAACTAACTGTACCGATAGTGCATTTAAACTTGCTGGTGAGACTCGCGATACGCTTGAAGCGGTAAGTTATCGTGAAGAAGTACCATTCGCAATGGATGCACCATTTCAGTACATTCAAGAGCGTGATGATTTCGAAAACTATTGTTATCAAGAGCTGAGATATTCTACATGTGAAAGTTGGGCTGAAAACCGTTGGAATGACACTTGGAGTAAGGAAAGAAATGACCTTACTCACGTAAATGCGAAAGCGTTTGTTGAAGGTGGGGATACTTTTGAAACTCGCAATACGGTAATCAATTCTTTAGATGAGAATGCCCAACCTGTGGGGATCAAATCCAAAGATGATATTCGCAATAATGCATTGTTTACGACGACAGCGGCGCCAACTGGAGCTTCAGAAACTCGTGCGTGGCGTGCGATAAAAGCGAGTAACGGCAAAGTTTACAATGTAGGTAGTGTCTCTGAAGAGTTTGTTCCGACTGAGACATCAGAACCAGATAAGGCCTATGCTTCTAAAGCGGCGATCTGGGACGGTACTACGACCAAAGAAATCGATTGGATTCGCAGCGGTGACGCTAAACAAGGTGATTACTTTGCTCAAGGCAGTATGCGTTCAATCGTTGAATCAGGTTCTGGTTTTTACGGTGTTGGCTATAATACTGCAGATGGTAATCGTGACCTACAAGACATGAACGCCAGTGTTTTTGTGAGTGACTCATTAGATCTTACTGGTGCAACATGGACGACTACACAGATTAGCGGTGCAGAGGTTAAGTCAGGCTCGTCTAAAGACGATGCTAGATACAGTAACTCTGTAGCGACTGACCTCAACGATAATTTGTTCGCTGTTGGTTATTCTAAGCGTAATGGTTATGTACCAGAGAGTGGTAGTGCAGGTAATAAGCCTTTCGTTGTAACCGATGCCAAAAACCCAACAGCAACGTACTTGTCTGGTGGTATCTTCTTTGGTGGTTCGAGCGGTGAAGCTAAAGCAGTTAACAACTTTAATGAGTTTGTTGGCCAAATAGATGCAGAAACCACTCGTGAGGTTGATGGTAGTGAAAGAAGACACAGAGGCTTTATATATCCTTATAACGTGTCTTCATCAACTGAAGCTCGTCGTGTAGACATCTTTAACGGTCAGGCTTGGTGGTTAGATGATCTAACAAATGATGGTAATGTTTCCGGAGAGAACAACAAGTTCCGAATTATTGATGCTACTGACATTAACGATGCTGGTGTGATCTCTGCTACTGCTATCAAATGTACAGTTGGAGGAACGACTCAACCGTATGACACAACGTCTCACAACTCATACTGTGGTGGCGCGTCATCTAACGCGGTAGAAGAGGTTGTTGCAGTTAAGCTTGTACCAATTGCCGGTGCAACTAAAGCTGATATCCAAACTCGTAGTGCCGACTCAGAGAAAGTTGATCGTCAAGGTGGTAGCCTAGGTTGGTTAACTTTGACTGTGCTTGGTCTGTTAGGGTTCCGCAGAAAATTTAAATAATTTATCTCTTGGGCCCGAGTTCACAATTCTGAACTCGGGCTTTTTTTCGCCTTGAGAAAAGTGAAAATCTGATCGATTCTTAAAGTTGGAGTCACAAAAACTCCGCAAAGTTGTAATCATTGTATGTTAGTAAATGGAACACCCGTATGAGGACTGCACTATGAAGAGACAAAAGCGTGATCGACTAGAACGAGCACAATCTCAAGGCTACAAAGCTGGTTTAAATGGTAGGTCGCAAGAAGCTTGCCCATATAGCCAAATGGACTCTCGGTCTTATTGGTTAGGTGGTTGGCGTGATGCCAAAGATGATAAGCAATCAGGTCTCTATAAGTAGATAGGGCATAAAGAATTCAAGGTCAGGGCTCCATTGTCTGTTGATTACAACGGCTGGAGCCTTGTTAGTTTCAGAACAACACAAAGACTCCTAGAGCTATGTAGCATTCTAGTTTCGCTATCATAAGCGTATCGCTGGTGGATTTATCCTGTTTCAAGGTTAATATGTGATACCTTAATGCACTATAACTAAATTTATTGCAATAAAATAAAGCAGCCATGGGCTGCTTTATTAAAAATCTAATAGTTAGATTAGAATGCTGACGTATCTTGGAAAAGGCCAACTTTCAAATCTTTAGCAACGTAGATCTCTTTACCATCAACAAGTACGCGACCATCCGCAAGGCCCATAACTAGGCGACGGTTAACAACACGCTTCATGTGGATCTCGTAAGTTACTTTTTTCGCTGTAGGTAGAATTTGACCAGTGAATTTCACTTCGCCAACACCTAGAGCACGGCCTTTACCTTCGCCGCCAACCCAACCAAGGTAGAAACCAACCAGCTGCCACATTGCGTCAAGGCCTAGACAACCCGGCATTACAGGGTCACCTGGGAAGTGACAATCGAAGAACCATAGGTCAGGAGTAATATCCAGCTCAGCAAGAACTAAACCTTTACCGTAATCACCTTCAGTTTCAGACATCTTAGTGATGCGATCCATCATTAGCATGTTCGGTGCTGGTAGTTGAGGGCCTTGTGGCCATAGTTCGCCTTGGCTTGATGCTAGAAGCTCTTCGCGAGTGTAAGAATCACGTTTGTTTTGCATTATCAATTACTCCGATTTTTGATAGGTGCATATTAGTGAACAGGTGTACGCTAAACAAGTCCGATCAGTACTAGACAAACCAGTTTTTAATGCGTCCAACGATTCCAATAGGGTGCTCATGTCTTTCAAAGTTTTCAATACGTTCCGCGATTTTACTCAGAACGCTTTCTTGTTCATCGTCTCTAAATGGTTTGTTCATAATGAGAGGAATTGCTTCGTCTACATTAGACACAGACCAAATATGGAATTCTTCATTCTTAATGCTTTCAATAAGGTCAGGCTTTAGTGCAAGATGCCTTAAGTTCGATCTTGGAAGGATCACACCTTGTTCGCCTGTTAAGCCGTTGTGCTTACACACATGGTAGAAGCCTTCGATTTTTTCGTTTAGCCCACCAACCGCTTGTACACGACCAAATTGGTCCACTGCACCAGTAACCGCAATTTGTTGATTGATAGGGTATTCAGACAAAGCACTAACCAGAGAACACAACTCCGCAAGAGAAGCACTATCGCCATCTACCTCGCAGTAAGACTGCTCAAATACTACGGAAGCTGCGTATGGCAACGGATCTTCAAGGTTTAGTGCGCTGCTCACAAATGCTTGCATGATCATCATACCTTTAGCATGAAGATTACCACCCAACTCGGCTTTGCGCTCAACGTCGGCAATATCCCCATCACCAAAGTGAATAACGCAGGAAATTCGTGCAGGTTCACCATAAGAGATCGGGTGTCCTGGAACATCGATAACCGTCAGACCATTAACTTGACCAACTTGTTCGCCCTCGGTTTCGATAATGACTTGGCCATCTCGAATATCATCAAGGGCGCGTTCTGGTAGGTAAGATTCGCGGTTATATTTGTGCTGTTGAGCTTGTTGGATATGGTGAATATCAATCTCACCATTGTCGGCTTCAATCAGAGCTTCGTTCAATAATGCATTGTGCCAAATAGGGCATAATGGAATATAGCTTTGATCTTCCGTTTCTCTTGCTCCGGCAGTAAGAATGCCAGTCAACGCTTGTTGCGTGATGTTTGGCAATTCATAGCGTTGTTGAAGCCACTTAAGGTAACCAAGATATTGAGTCAAAGTCTCTTCAGAGAGCTTGATATCTTGTTCAATTTCGCTAAATAGGCAAAAGCCGGTTTGAATATCGCTGTCCAGGTAATCAAGGTCACCTAGTTGAGCTCTGTCTCCAACAACAATCAACTTAATGTTGTAAGTCAAAGGCAAAGTCGGGGATTGGTTCAAGTGCTCTGGATTACTGCTGATTGGTTCTACGGCTTCACCAAGCAGTGCTGATTTAAGCAGTAACCAGCTTCCTGGGTTGGCCAAGATCAAGTTTGCTGAAACGATCAGATGGCCGTTGTTTGCTCTAGCCAGTAGGCCGGGCTTTGTCGCTACAACCTTACCGTCTTTTGACTGAACTTGGTCAAACAGAGAGACAGCATTTAAAGACTCAGTTTTTATAACCGGTAGAGTGTGATCATCTAAAGCAGTGACTAGAGATTCAACAATCATTTGACGATAGATCGAATTGTCTGGAGCGTTTACAAGTAAAACACGCGAAAGGTTAGACAAACGGACAAAGCGGGTTAGCGCATCTTTGAATCTATGTTGAATATCTGAAAACGGGAAAGGCGAGATGTCAGGGAATTGCTCTAATTGAGCGCTATATTCGTCGTACTGAGGCGTAACATGTCGCCAATCTACTTGAGTCATTTAAGTTTCTGATTATGATAATGAGGTAGGGAGTATATAGAAAAACCGATCTCGCTTGTAGCTCTATGTTGTAGTTACTAATCACTAAGCTAATATAAGTATGATCTTGGTCTATTCTTTCAAGATCATAATTGTTAAATAGCCTATTTTGGGTTACGCTGTCACTAGGATTAACTCTCGAGATTAGACATGAAATATCAGCAACTTGAAAACTTGGAATGTGGTTGGAAATGGAACTATCTGGTCAAAAAATGGAAAGAAGGCGAGTCGATCACCTGCCACATAGATTCAAGTGAAGCTGACGTTGCTGTTAAAGCCTTATTGAAGCTTGAACACCAACCTACAGGTGTCCCTGAGTGGATATCTAACAACATGTCTCCTGAGCTCGATAACAAGCTTAAACAAGCGATCAGAGCTAAGCGAAAACGCCACTTCAATGCTGAACAAGTTCATACAAAGAAGAAATCAATCGACCTTGATTACCGTGTATGGGAAAAGCTATCTCAACGTGCGAACGAGCTAGGTTGTACGCTCTCAGATGCCATCGAGTATTTGGTTAGCGAAGCGTCTCGTAGTGAGAAGGCCAGCAAGACGGTGACTAGCCTCAAAGAAGACTTAAGCAAGCTCCTTTCTGACGATAAATAACCATCAACAGTAGTGGTGACATTATGATGTACGTAATCTTAATCGGTGCGGTATTAGTTTTTTGGTTAGTAGCAGTCGACCGACCGGTATTGAAAATTAAATTTAGCGACGGGGCGATCGAACAAGTTAAAGGGCATCTTCCACCGAGCTTTAAGCACAACCTTCAAGAGATTGGTCATAACAATACCTTTAAAGGCGAGCTAAAAGTGTATGCAAAACGTTCTGGTTACAATCTCAAGTTCACTAAAGATGTTCCTAAAAACGTACAGCAACGTATTCGTAACGTGTTCCCGCATAATGGTTTTAAGTCTAAAGGCTCAAAGAAAGCGTAATCGTTGAGAGTTACGCGTTAGCTGGTCAATCCTCATACTAAGTTAATCCTTCATTTCTCTTAAATCTCCGCATACTGTTCTCACCCTCAACAAAGAGAGAGCAGTATGAGATATCTAGTATTACTATTATGTTTTTTATCCCCAGTCGCTTTTCCCGACGATGCATTGGTTAATCCTGTAGCTAAAAAGATAAAAGTCACCGTCATGAAAGGGCTCAACAAGAGTAATGTTGATTTCGAGGGTTATTGCGATCTGATGATTGAGATGAAGCACTCTAAAGGTTATGCAAGAATCAAAAAGGTGAGAACGTCTGGAGATAGTAAAGTTTGCAAGCAGGCGAAAAAACACCTACCGACGAAGAAAAGGTTCAAATACAGCTTTCCAGAAAAGTATATCCGGCTACATATCACACACTAGCCACTCTCAACGCACTATAACTAAATATCCTTAATTTTATTGAAACAATTTCGTGAACCAATCTCTAATTTCTATTAATATTAGTTTTGTTATAAAGGCAGGATATGCCGATACAAGAGCATTTACGGCAAAGGAAAGTCACGGTTGTTGTTAGCAAATAAAAGTTATACCCCTGAAGTAGTTGAGATCTCAAGGAAGGTCTCAATCAATGTTGAAGCTCGCTTTAATCGATGGTTAATCTCACCTGAATATAAGCTCGCACAATCTACAGTAGACACGTTACTAAGTTTGGAAAATAGGTATTGTGATAGTGTCATATTTGATGAATCTGACCGCATATCTCACAATCAACGTATTTTATTGCGCTGCGAGCAGGATAGAGTCAATGCTCATCGTGAAAAAGTCGACGCGAAGCAACAAACCTTACGATACGTTATCGATGATGTCAGCAATGCCGCTTCTGCGCTAATGCTTGAGAAGCTTCAAGGTACCTTAATAAGTTCGTTGTTTTCAGACTTACCCGATTACAATCAGTTCGCTAGTGTTGCGTATTCGCCATCTTTAAACTTTTCCAAACTCCATGAAATATCCGCGAAAAGTAGGCCATTGAGCTCAAGTTTAATCGAGTTTGTTTCCAATCAAGAGTTTGCAGATAAATATGGAAAGAAATCTAAGGTAATTCTCGATCCAAAAGTTGCAGCACGACAAATAGGAATAGAAAATTGTCGTTTATTGTTCCCATTGTTAATGAGTCAACAGCTGATTAAGTGGAATGATGGCAACATTAAACACATCACACCTAAGGTTTGGCAACACTTGGTCGTGACGTCAAATGCGACTCGAATTCGACTTCAAGAAACGTCGGTTAAAGATCCTAACGTAGGCATTTTACTTGGTGTGTTGAGAGTTCTGCCTTTGTTTTTAATTTGTAACCACTTTTCTTCAACGTTTGAAGACGCATTGGTAAAAACGATGCTTGGTTATCGTGAAGCAAGTGACAAGCATGACGAATATTATGCTTGTACTGAGGTGATGCCAAACACACAGTTTCTTGAATCAATGGTCGAGCAGCTAGAGCTTAAGCTACTAAAAAACCTCGTTGAATTTATAGATTGGAGCCCTGGAAATCAGTTCATCAAGAGGGCACTTCTAGAGGAAGTGAATGACATTCCAGTACTTGAGCGAACGGTTTATGGTGCAGCTTTGGCTCAAGGTAGAAAATATTCTGTTTTCGAGGCGTTAGATAATAGTGAACTATTTAACGTTAAGCACCGACCTTATTGGTTTTCAACTGTTCAAATGTCTATCGCGACGATTGAGCAGATGCAAGATAAAGGATTGGGAAAGCTTACGGTGAACATGTAATAAAAAGAGAGAGTCTCATTAATGTCGCTCTCTTTTTTGTTGCGCTGTAACTTTATGTGAATGTCTTGTTTTGGCGCTAAACAGTAGGATTACACTCTACTTAACTGACCACTTCGAAGGTAAACGACTCTTGCTTTGCTATTGCGTGTTTAACAGGGATACCAAGGCGCTGGCAAGTCATCAGAACTTTCAATTTCCTGTCGGCAGGAGCGTGCTCTGACAGAATCACCGAGCTTAGGCACTCTCTATTAAGGTAGAGTTTATTTCCGATCATCTCGTCATCAGGTAATACCCAGCGGTATTCCTTTTCGTAGCACCAATTAGAGTGCTTAACCTTGAACATTTCAGATCCCAATTCAGCTCCTTGCAATTCCCCCAACGATGCTGAGTGGAACATGCTTGGCTCATCTTCGTATTGGACTTCGAAACAGTTGAGGTTGGCCTCACCGTTATAGCAGTTGAGGTCATACTCGATGCACATACCTTTAAAGTTGTCGCCATACTGAGACCATAGTATAGGGTGGTCGCTGGATTGAGAAAAACACATAACCTTGAAATTGTTTTGAAGTTCATTCTTGAATATGTGGTTAGATTCAAAAGGGTTATTGAAAGTTTTAGCATAATCGAACCACAGCGAACACTCGGCAATCGACTGTATGTTTCTATCATGGAGGGATCTGAACTTATAAAGTTTAGGCAACATATCAAACACCTAGTTTACAAAATTGCCTGATGTTAACACTTTAATTCATAGCTGATACCTGAGTGCATAGCATTTGATTGCCTAATCACCAAATATATTCATATAACTGTTTGATAGATCAAAATTTAAACATGAAATAGTAGCCTGTTTAAGTGGTTTATCTGGCAGCTGAGCGACAGTAATCTAACATTCGCTTGTTGAAAATAAGATACAACGTAACTTTTATGTTTGGCTTAACTGCTTGAGTTTCAGCATTTGAAAGTTGTGAGGTGAATGTTGTCCATTACGGAGTTATGAATAAGGTTTAAGTTGATTAGTTTTGTATAAAAAGGCGAAGCTCAGATCTTTCCTTGCCATTAGATAGCTATTAACAGAAACATCAATCCCTCAAATTCAACGAGTTATAAATCAACCACCACATGAACATCGAGCGTGTTTTTTTAAGAAGTTTAATGCCAAAGGGCTTGGCCGTCGAAGTATGAAGGATCACGAGGCAACTTACGCAAAGTGATTTCATCTCTTAAGTATAAATTGGCGAAGTTCTTTCGTTTTGTTCCTGATGCCGGCAGTTCTCCCAACACGTTGACAATCCTACTCACTTCTTGTGAATCAAAACTATAGCCTTGCTCAAGAAGCACCTCTAATACAGGGTATAGCTTTTTATATACTCGACTAGCATCCGCTTTTGAGTCTAAACGTGCTTTGATCTTTATTAGTATGGAATCTAATAGTGGTGCCTTTAAAAACTGGCCAAGTACATTGATTTCATTAACTATCACGTTCGCTACATAGCTATTGACGACTAGCTTAATGGAAAAAATGACATAGTACTCTCTAGTAAGTGCATGGCTGCTGAATATTACCATAGGATAAACATTCTCTAAGATGGTTATGCAAACAAAACTTGCACCAATCAAGGTTCGATATTTGGAATTAATAACGTCTACGTTAGCGAACCTTAAGAACAGAGAGACAATAACAATATAACTGATAAGCGACGAAATGAAGGCTATGAGCTGTTCACCTATGGTCGCGTTCATTCCGTAAGCGTTAACGAAAGCCGACCCAATTGTTAATAGTGCAAATAAGATCATCGCTTGTTTTTGATAATTGTTTGTTTGCAAAGTTAGGGCTCCGTTTAATAAAGGCGCGGAGTATAGATGAAACTTGCAAATAATTTTATATCATTGATTTAAAATGGTTATTTTAACTATCCAATCAGTTATTTTGATTAGCTTGATGAGCAAAAAAGCCGTGTATTTGGTGTTTCTCAGTCAAGCTCTGTGCGACTTATGTCAATCGGCTTTTATAGTGTTCTGAAAATGTCTCTTTATGACCTAGGTTCTCTACACCAACCAACATTAGTTCTATCAGGAAGGCTTGAGCCAATTAGACGGCCACAAACGTCCAAGTCGCCATCAATCCGGGCATGCGATTGATTTCGTGGCTTACGATGAAAATAGCAAGGTGACATGGGACTTTAAGTATTATGAAGCCATCAGCAAAGCCTTTAAACAAGCGGCTAGGGAGCTTGATGTCTCTATCATTTGGGGCGGTGACTGGAAAAGCCTTAGAGATGGTCCACATGTTGAATTGAATCGTTTGGTGTACCCATGATTGGCGCATTATTGAATCTTGTGACCGGTGGCGTAGCGACGTATAAGCAGCTCAATCAAAACAAAGCTGAGGCGTTAAAGCGTAAAGATGAACTCGAAAATGAGAAGCATCAGGCGAGGGTACGTCGATTACAAAATGGCGAAGAGCAGGCCAGTAACCTTGATGACATCAGCATTCGAGATAGGGGATTTAAGGATGAATTTATCCTGTTAGTCGTCTTCGTGCCTCTCATCTTGTCTTTCATTCCTAATTACGCGCCATACGTCGAACAAGGCTTCAATGCACTGCAGAACATCCCTAACCCTTATTGGTTTGTAGTCGGTGCTGTTGTGTTGATACGCTAGGCATGCGCGCCATGCTGCGATACCTACTTGAATACTACGCATCTCGATGGAAAACGAAGTGATGGAGTACCTCGATGCGTTAATCATCGCTTTGATCACAGGTGGAGTCTCAAGCTGTGCACATTTATGCTTTTGGTTCCGTGTGTCGGGGAGATATTGACTTAGGTTCTGATGTTGACATGTTAATGGTTGCAAAAGGTCAATTAGAACATGTTAACCCTTCGGACTATTCCATTTATTCATATGAACGAATCCAAGAACTGTGGGAGCAAGGGAACCCTTTTGCATGGCACTTACATTTGGAGTCGAAGTTAGTATTTTCGCAAGATGGCTCCAATTTTCTTCATGAGCTAGGTAAACCTAACCTATATGATAGTGGTAAGGCTGATTGTCTTAAGTTTTATGACATTTTTAACTCAGCTCGTGATTCAATATGTGAATCATCAATGTCCTTAGTCTTCGATCTTTCGACAATTTTTCTTTCAATTAGAAATTTTGCTACATGTTATTCCCTTGGATATTCAGATCAGCCAGATTTTTCGAGGCGCTCTAGCAGTAATCTAGGGGCGTCAAGTTTAGATATAGACAAAGAAGCTTTTAGTATATTGGAATCAGCTAGAATATTATGCACCAGAGGAGTAGGGGAAAACCTTACTCAATCTCAAATCGATATCGCAATTGAAGTCATCCCACAGATAGAAACATGGATGAAGTCCTTAATAAGTAGAATCAAGTGATCATGAGTGAATTTAAAAATAGAATTGAATCTCAGCGTGATGCTGTAAAAATCGTGAATAGTTTTAATTTATATAAAGAGCCTCTTTTTAGTCTTACCGAAAAGTCAATAATAAGATGGACCTCCGCTAATTTGATCGACCCTAAAGCTAAACATGTGGATTTGATTATGCAAGCATCTAAGAAATTGTTCTTTTTAGCTAACAAAAGTCAGGAACAAATCACTGAAGATTACAAAAAACTTTCGAAAGATGTTGAACTGATTTTTACAGAAATAAATAAAGAAATGAAGCGCTTAGCATAGGCTGGCAAGTCAACAACTTTACATTATGTCGAGAATTACTCCTTGGAGAGCGAGAAATTTATCACGTGTGGGTGTTGTTGTTATTTGAATTTGGTAGGCACCCAAGGCTTCGCTGGCATACGACGACCGCCACGAAATGGCAAAGGATGCTCTTTAGGTGGGTAAAACTTTGGGGAATCAATTCGGCCGTGGCGTTCAACGAGCTGACGATGTTCGTCGCGCCAATACGCAAAACTGAGCAATTCTTTCGGATTAAACTCGCGTCGTTCAGGCGTGATCAAGGTAGCACGGTCAAAGTGCACCTTAAATCCATTCCAACGATAGTCTAACGGCAAGTAACCGCGAGCGTGGATGTTCATCAATTTTTCGGCCATCGGGTTCACAGGGACTTCACCTGAGAGCCATCGTTGGACTGTGATTGGTTGAACGTGAAAAAAGGCCGCGGCGTCGTGGATATCACCAAAGTGATCGTGCACGAGATCCGCAAAGTGTGGCGTGAGCATGTGATCTCCTTCAAAAATTAAGACAAGCGCGCAAAGTTTTTTTTCTCCTTATAAAGTGTGTTTGTAGTAGAAAGTCTCTGGAAACGGCAACACGTGAGCGCAAAAATCAGAGACACGAAAACAAAGTATAGCCAACAATATTGAACTCAACGTGCATAAACGTGCAGATAAAATCCATAAAACCAACGACATTAAGGACTTAGTCCGGCGCCGTGTGCAAAATCTGCAAGGACTAAGGCATTGAAACCCCTCAGATTTCACATACATTGACTGCGTATTATGTATATTATGTTAAATGATGTTTGGTATTTATAAGGCAGGTATCTTTGTGCGATGCCCTGCCTCTTGTCTATCTACCAAATCAACGTTCTATTTAACAGTAAGGCTATTTACCATAAAATACCTAATAAACATATTTCCTAATCTTCGATTAAGAATACGTTTATTAGACTTCAAGCATTAATCGATCAATTGCTTCTGTGATCTCTTTAGTTCTTACTGGCTTGGTCACGAAATCATTCATGCCGACATCTAAGCACGAACATTTGTCTTCTACTGATGTGTGTGCTGTTAGCGCAACGATTGGTGTTTTGATGTTTGCGTCTCTCATGTATTTGGTTGTGGTTAATCCATCCATGACCGGCATCGACACATCCATTAAGATAATGTCTATTGATTCGTTGCCTCTTTCAATAAAGCCAATCGCTTCTTCACCATTACTTGCGATGAAAACCTCGTGGCCTTGTCTTGTAAGGATTAACGTTATCACCATTTGATTCGTTGGATTGTCTTCGACAACTAACACGGAATAACGGCTTCTTAACTCTCGTGAAGATTCGTCTTCTTTGTTAGCCAGATTATTCGTAACTCTAGTAAGCACTGGCAACTGTACTTCGAATTTGGAGCCTTTTCCAGGCTCACTCTTTACCGATATGCACCCGCGCATCAGTTCAACCAGTCTTTTAGTGATGGCCAAGCCTAAACCTGTGCCACCAAATCTACGTGTGATTGTGCTATCAGCTTGCACAAATGGACTGAACAGCGACGAAAGTTGTTGCGAGCTAATGCCAATCCCTGTGTCTTCCACCGTTATATAGAAAGAGCTCTGCTGGTACTTTATAGAAACATGGACATGCCCACGCTCAGTGAACTTAATCGCGTTACCGATCAAATTAAATAGGATCTGTGCCAAGCGACTTGGGTCGATGTAATGAAGTTCACCTTCAGGGATATCGCTAGTTACTGTTAGCGGCAAACCTTTATCGTCTGCTGTCTTCTTTTGTTCAGATAATACAAAAGTTACAGTGTCTCTTACGTTGCTCCATTGAGGAGCCAACGAGAAACACCCAGATTCAATCTTAGAAAAATCCAATACGTCACTGATAATTGCCAGCAATAGCTCAGATGATGTGCTCATATTAAGCAGTATAGACTGTTGTTCTTCGTTCAATGATGTGGATTTTAGGGCGTCTATTAGGCCAATTATGGCATTTAGCGGTGTTCTTAATTCATGACTCATCATCGCGAGGAATTCAGACTTGGCCTTGTTGGCTCTTTCTGCGTCTTTTCTTGCTGTGACAAGCTCTGCGGTACGTTCTCGAACGGTTGCTTCAAGCTTTTCTTTGTTCTCAATATCGAAAACAGCACGCTCTATCAACGGTCGAAAACGGTTTAGTGTGGCCTTAGTTTCAATACTAAAGTGCTTGGTATTCGAGTGGATAAAGATGATGACGGATTGTGTTAGTCCGCTATCGATACCAGTAATTAGAACAGAGTTGATTTGATCGCGGATAATGGGATGTAAGGAATTGAATTCACCCAGAGACTTGGGTTCAAAAAGGATGGCGCATTCTCCATTGATCACTCGAGATAACTTGCCACAATCACTCCAATTCATCTGTTCGAAGACTTTGTTATTGCTTAGCAGGGTTTTGAAACTGCCTTCGTTCCCTACCCTTGATACCACGATAAAGTCATCAAACTTAATGTATTTTTTGAGCACGAACTCGAGACTGGAGAATATCTCAGATATATTACTTGCCTTACTGATCGCAGAGATGGTTGATAAGATCACCCTGTTCTCTTCAGCCAGCTTTCGCTCACGGGCTTTTAGTTTTTGCAGTTCAATACGTGCTTCTTGCAGCGCTTCTTGACCTTCAGAACCCATTACTTTTTCAACCTATAAAACGTTGCAGACGATACCATTAAATTCCCGTGTGCATTCTCGCCACCAGAGAGCCTGCCTTGTTCACCAAACGTAAATGGACATATGTATGGGAGCCCATTAAGTGCTTGATTTATTTGGTCACAAACCTCATCCATATCTTGTTTAAGGTTCAACATTGGGCCTGCACAAAAGATATTGATCGCCCCTAGTTTCTCTTCAAGATCCATGTCGTTGTAGTATGAGGAGTGAATGATATTCGCGGCGCGGCTAATCAACTGCTGCTTAGACCCTTGCATCAGGTAGATGGTGTCGCCTTCACTGATGTCTGTGAACAGCTCAATCCCATTACACTCCGTCTCTCTGATCGAATGAGACAATTTGAAATATGGGTAATCGTAAGAAGAGCCGACTTTCCTGCCTAATGGGTAGACTGACGACTTTTCGAATATGTAGCCATCATCACTGCCATCTAAGTGGAAATTAGTCCATTCGTTGTAAACGGTGACGGCTGGCCTGTGGTCTATCTCCAACAAAATTCGGTTTCTTACTTTGGTCACGGTGCCTGAATACCGCGTAGGCGTATGACCCGCGCTGAAAGAGGAATAGATGGACTGAGACGCAAACACTACCGTTAAAGACACACCATTTATAGACAGCGACTCTTCGGTGAAGATACTCCAATTTCCGGAAACCTGGTTGTCTGCAGCACTGCCACCAATAATTGGCACTTCAGTACCAAATTTCTTATCGATAGCCGCCATCACCTTTTCTTCGTTACCCGGTGTGGAATGCAGCAAGATAAGATCAGGAATTTCACCTTCTCGGTTGGCGTTCTTGAGTGCTTTGTCTATCGCGCTGAAGGTACTGCGGTCTATGGAGTCGCTGAAATGTTCGATTCCCGTACCATAGGCGTTGATCCCCGAGTCATGAATAATGAGGACGCCAATGACTGGACCAGAATGAAAACCAGTTTCGGTCATAATGCCGTGACAAGTAGTACAGCCATGTATGGGAGTGTTCGGGAGAGCATCTACGAAATATCTCTGCACAGCGAGTGTCGAATACTCTTCTGTGCAGTAGCAAATAAGACAAGCAATATCGTCAGGGTTTTCCACCCCGCTGAGCAACTCATCTACTGCGATTTTATCGTCTAGGGAGTAAGAGACTTTTGATAGAAATTTCATAGATTCTGGGTAACTTTATTAATGCTCTCTTTATAACACTTTAATGCATTGTGTTTCACTGATTTGGTACATGTTTCTATCAAAAGAACCGAGGTGTGCCCCAGTTTCTCTCTGTTACTCCTTAGAAAGGTTTACAGAAAACGTGCTCACCTGTTGTGGAAATGTAACCGTTATTGAGGAGGTCTTATCACTAGTTTGTAACAGCCAATTTGATGGTCCTTTTTCTTCCAGAATTCCGCTTTCATTATAGCTAATGATAAATTTGCCAGTTTTAGATGTTTCGATCGAATACCCTAGGTTATTGCTTGAAACTGAAACATTATGATTATCAATACGAAATTTACAAGGTTTTGAAACTATACAGTTTACTGTTTCGTTATTATCGTATGTTACTGTTCTCCAAGTAAATGCAGCTATTAAAATAACCAACATGACGATAATTTGAACAAGCCTGCCTTTTGTTAGCTTTTGTGCCGCCATTATAATCTTTACTCCTTGTTACAAAGTTCAAAGTTTTTAAATAAAAATCCAATTCCAGACCAAGCGTAAGGTTACTACTCTGTCATTGATTTGTTAATTCAAGTATAGTGTCGCGTTGAAAATGCCACTTTTTTTTAAAATCAGCAAGTGGAAATAAAGCCCTGAATAGGCTGAATTTCCTTTTCTAATTTGGGTGGCATTACGACGTGAGTCGTGTTGGAAGTAAAGTGTAGTAAATAAGAAATTGGAAGCATGCAAATGAGCCAAGAAAAGCAGCTTGAACAAAACTACAACTATACGGTCGTCCGTCAATTTACCCTAGTTACAATTTTGTGGGGTATTGTCGGTATGGGCGTTGGTGTTTTGATTGCCGCTCAATTAGTTTGGCCACAGCTAAACTTTGATACGCCGTGGTTGACGTACAGTCGTTTACGTCCCCTGCATACTAATGCGGTTATTTTTGCGTTCGGTACAAGTGCGCTGTTTGCAACATCATATTATGTTGTACAACGTACCTGTCAGACGCGTCTCTTTGGTGGCCCTCTCGTAGCCTTTACCTTTTGGGGTTGGCAAGCGATTATCCTGTCCGCTGCAATTACTTTACCGTTAGGTTTAACCTCTGGTAAAGAATACGCAGAACTTGAATGGCCAATCGATATTGCTATTACTCTTGTGTGGGTAGCTTATGCGGTCGTGTTCTTCGGAACCATGATTAAACGTAAGACATCGCACATTTACGTAGCAAACTGGTTCTTCGGAGCCTTCATTATCACGGTTGCCGTGTTGCACATCGTTAACAGCCTAGCTGTTCCTGTCTCTGCGTTTAAATCGTACTCGATTTATTCCGGAGCGATCGATGCAATGGTGCAATGGTGGTACGGACACAATGCGGTAGGCTTCCTATTGACAGCTGGTTTCCTAGGCATGATGTACTACTTCGTTCCTAAACAAGCTGGTCGCCCTGTTTACTCTTACCGTTTGTCGATTGTTCACTTCTGGGCTCTCGTGTCTCTGTATATCTGGGCTGGTCCTCACCACCTACACTACACTGCACTTCCTGACTGGACTCAATCTCTAGGTATGGTTATGTCTTTGGTTCTGTTTGCTCCATCTTGGGGTGGCATGATCAACGGTATTATGACTCTATCTGGTGCGTGGCATAAGCTTCGCTACGACCCAATCCTACGTTTCCTAATCGTTTCTCTATCATTCTACGGCATGTCGACTTTCGAAGGCCCAATGATGGCAATCAAAACGGTTAACGCACTATCTCACTACACGGACTGGACTATCGGTCACGTTCACTCTGGTGCGTTAGGTTGGGTTGCAATGGTTTCTATCGGTTCGGTTTACCACTTAGTTCCTAAACTATTTGGTCAAGAGCGTATGTACTCTGTATCCCTAATCAATGTTCACTTCTGGTTAGCAACGATTGGTACGGTTTTCTACATTGTAGCAATGTGGATCTCTGGCGTGATGCAAGGTCTGATGTGGCGTGCAGTTAACTCTGACGGTACATTAACTTACAGCTTCGTTGAATCTGTAGAAGCGTCTTACCCGTTCTACTTTGTACGTTTCTTAGGTGGTTTCATCTTCCTATCTGGTATGTTCTTAATGGCATACAACACGTACAAAACTGTTTCTGCACCTAAAGATAGCCTTAAAGCTATCCCTCAACCGGCTTAAGGAGATTTAGAATGAGCTCAAATTCAAATAATCGCCATGAGTTGGTAGAGAAGAATGTTGGCCTACTAGCGATTCTTATCGTTATTGCTATCAGTTTTGGTGCTTTAGTAGAAATTACCCCACTTATTTTCCAAAAGCAGACTACTGAACCTGTAGAAAATCTACGTGTTTACTCTGCTCTGGAAATGGAAGGTCGTGATATCTACATTCGCGAAGGTTGTAACGTATGTCACAGCCAAATGATTCGTCCTTTCCGCTCTGAAACTGAACGTTACGGTCACTACTCTGTAGCTGGCGAAAGCGTTTGGGAACACCCATTCCTATGGGGTTCTAAGCGTACTGGTCCTGATTTAGCGCGTGTTGGTGATCGTTACTCTGATGAGTGGCACCGCGTTCACCTTATCGACCCTCGCGAACTTGTTCCTGAATCAAACATGCCTGGTTTCCCATGGCTTGCTGAGAATGTACTTGATGGCAAATTGACTAAACAGAAGCTTGAAATCTTCCGTAATCAATTTGGTGTTCCTTACACAGACGAACAAATTGCTAACGCTAAACAAGATGTTGAAGGAAAAACAGAGATGGATGCAATCATCGCTTACCTTCAATCGCTTGGCCACGCAATGAAATAAGGAATAATTATGGACATTATTACATTTCAAAGTGTTTGGACTGTTACTGTTTTTGCTTGTTTCATCGGCATCGTTTGGTGGGCTTTCGGTAAAAATCGTAAGTCGCGCTTCGACGAAGATGCAAACCTAGTGTTCGCTGATGAAGCACCTGCGAAAGATAAAAATCAAGGAGTGACGAAGTAATGAGTACATTCTGGAGTATTTGGGTAACAGTAATCACAATCGGTACATTGATTGGCTGTGCAGCCTTACTTCGTTGGTGTTCCAACGATAAAACAGGTGTAGAAGAAGGTCAGGATATGGGCCATGAATACGATGGTATTCGTGAGCTTAATAACCCGCTACCTAAATGGTGGACATACCTTTTCGTTAGCACAATTGTGTTTGCAGCTGTTTATCTAGCTCTATACCCAGGCCTTGGCAACTTTAAAGGTCTACTAGGTTGGACGAGTTCAAACCAAACAGTTCGTAGCGTAGAAGAGTCTCGCTCTGCAATCGCTGCTGCGCAAGCAAACAAACAGTTAGACGCATACGCGAAAGAACTTGATGATGCTGACACCTACTTTGGTGAAGCTTTCAGAAAGCTAGCTCACGACGAAAACGGTCTACGTTCTGTCCCTGACATTGCATCAGATGCCGATGCAATCAAAGTGGGCCAACGTTTGTTCCTACAAAACTGTTCTCAGTGTCACGGCTCTGATGCACGTGGTCAGAAAGGTTTCCCGAACCTAACTGATGACGCATGGCTATATGGTGGTGAACCACAAGCTATCGTTACTACCATCATGCATGGTCGTGTCGGTCAAATGCCAGGTTGGAAAGACGCTCTTGGCGAAGAAGGCGTAAAAGAAGTAGTTAGCTACACGCTTAGCCTTTCTGGTCGTAGCGTAAACGCACGTGAAGCAGAGGCTGGTAAAGCGCGCTTTGTAGTGTGTGCAGCCTGTCACGGTACTGATGGTAAGGGTAACCCTGCTGTTGGCGCACCTGACTTGACTGACCGCGACTGGCTATTTGGCGATTCTCGCGCTGATGTGACGGAAACAGTCATGTACGGACGTTCTGGTGTAATGCCGGCTTGGAAGGACATCCTCGGTGAGGATAAGGTTCAGCTCGTCTCTGCCTACGTCTGGAGCCTCAGCAACTCAGATAAAGAGTAACATAATAATAACAGCCCCTTCTTAAGGGGCTGTCTTTCTTTTACAGTTATAACCTTAAGTGTTTGTAAAAATTAGTTTTATTTCATTGTATATATTGAGAATAATAATATGGAACAACCTTGGTATAAGCAGTTTTGGCCGTGGTTTTTGATCTTCCTAACCGTTGGCGTTTCTATGCTAACATTGGTTCGAGTCGCGATACTTACCAACCATTCAGTTAACGTTGTCACTGAAGATTACTATAAAAAAGGTAAAGGTATTAATGTCGACATTTCGAAAGTAAATGTTGCTAAAGAGCTTGGCTTATCAGCTTCAGTTAGCGAGAAAGGTAACTCAGTTATCATTACTCTCGACAAAGGCAAACTAGACCACTTCCCTGCTATTAGCGCAATGTTCGTGCACCGAACGCTGCCTGACCGTGATTTTACTCAGCTACTGACCGCTGATGCGAGAGGCAACTACACGTTGACTCTGGATCATGAAATGCAAGGTCCATGGTTTATCGAGCTTTCTCCGCATGATTCTGAATGGTTAGTGCAAGGTCGCATGAACTTCCCTATTGATACTCCTACTCAACTAACGAACTAAACCTTATGTGTGAATCCTGTTATCACTGCGGTGAAGATGTACCAGCGGAAACGGATTTTAAAGTAGAAATCTTAGGATCGGTGCGACCTATGTGTTGTCCGGGTTGCGAAACCGTAGCCCAGACAATCGTTGATAGCGGTCTGGTCTCTTACTACCAATATCGTACCGCTCCAGCTGAAAAAGCGGATCTCGTGCCAGAGCAACTTCTGGCACTCAGTCATTACGACAACGAAGATGTTCAATTGGAGTTCGTCCGTAACTCTGAAAACACCTCTGAAGTGACATTGTCACTAGAAGGTGTCTCTTGTGCTGCTTGTGCTTGGCTTATTGAAAAGCAAGTCTCTTCAAAGTTAGGGGTTGTTAGTATTCGTGTTAATACCACGACTAACCGCGCCCTGCTCAGTTGGGACAACACTCAGACGAAACTGAGCGAGCTGTTGTCTGCAATCCATACCTTAGGCTACAAAGCCGCACCTTTTGAGGCTGATCAACAAGAAGCCGCCTATCATCGATCGATGAAGAATTATCTCTATCGTCTTGGCATTGCTGGTTTAGCAACCATGCAGGTCATGATGCTGGCTGTTGCGCTTTATCTTGAAGTCTTTGGTAACCTTGAGCCCGAATTCAAAAGCTACTTCCGTTGGGTGAGCTTAATCTTTGCAACACCGGTTCTGCTCTACTCTGCATTGCCTTTCTATATCAACGCGTGGCGTAGCCTCAAAGGTCGAACATTGGGTATGGATGTACCTGTGTCGATCGCTCTTTTGTTTGCCTACGTTGCAAGTTTGGTCGCAACGGTGACAGAGAAAGGTGAAGTATTCTTCGAATCTATCTCGATGTTTACCTTCTTCCTACTGCTTGGTCGTTTCCTTGAAATGCGCGCTCGTCGTAAAGCCGCCGCTGCTAGTGGTAACCTGCTTAAGCTCGTTCCTGCTATGGCAACAACGTTAGATGGCGAACAAGTTCCAGTCAAAACCTTAAAAGTTGGCGACCAAATTCGCGTTCTACCGGGTGAGCACATTCCTGCCGATGGCAAAGTATTGTCTGGCAGAGTTCATATCGATGAATCGATGCTGACTGGCGAATCTATCCATGTGGTCAAAAACGAAGGCGATACCGTCTTTGCTGGTACATTGAATGGTGATGAATCATTTGAATTGGAAGTAATGACGTCAAAAGCGGATTCGGTGATTTCCAACATCGTTCGCCTGCAAGACGAAGCGCAATTGTCTAAACCCCGCATTGCAGAAATTGCTGATGTTGTGGCTCGATACTTTGTTGCGGTGATCTTAATCATCTCATTCGGTACTTGGTTTTACTGGCACCAAACACGACCAGAAGACGCTTTCTGGATCATGCTTTCGGTATTGGTAGCAACGTGTCCTTGTGCTCTGTCACTGGCAACACCGACGGCGATTACTTGTTCAACGTCTCGCATGGGTAACTTCGGTATTTTGCTGCGCAAAGGCCACGTATTCGAAACCTTGTGCAAAGTGAATCACTTGATCATCGATAAAACAGGTACATTGACTGAGGGTGATATTCGTATCAGCCAAGTTGAAACCTTCGCTGAACTTGATAAAGACACTTGTCTCAAAGTAGCGGCGAGCCTGGAACAACACGCTAACCACCCTATCGCTAAAGCGTTCAAGACTCATCTTTCTGATGAGATCGAAGTAGAGTCAGTTAATAACGTGATTGGTTCAGGTATCACTGGTGAGTGGAATGGCCAAGAAGTTGCGATTGGTAGTAGTGAATTCATTCTAGGTGAAGCTCAACCATCGGAAAGCAACGGCATTTACTTGTCGATGGCGGGTCGTCATATCGCTACATTTACTTATGAAGATCCAATCCGTAAAGAAAGCATCGAGTTTATTAAGCAATTTAAAGAAGCGGGCATCAAAACAACTCTGCTTACTGGCGATTCTTTGATTAACGCGAAGCCTGTTGCTGAAGAGATTGGTATTACTGATATTGTTGCTAACGCGAAACCTGAAGATAAACTTGCTTACCTGAACTCTCGAGATGCAAGTGACATTACCATGATGGTTGGCGATGGCATTAACGATGCCCCTATTCTTGCAGGTGCCCACCTTTCTGTCGCTATGGGCGGCGGTACAGACGTGGCGAAAGCTTCTGCGGATATGGTGTTACTGGGTGATAAGCTCGATAGATTACTTAAGTCGCGTACTTTGGCGTTAAAAACACGTAAGATAATTCGTGAAAACCTAGCTTGGTCATTAGGATATAACTTACTTATCCTTCCATTGGCTGTCGCGGGTTTGGTTGCTCCATACATTGCCGTTGTGGGCATGTCTGCCAGCTCTATTATTGTTGTGTCTAACTCGTTAAGGCTTTTAAAAGAGCAAGGTAAATAATGGAAAGTTTATACATCCTGATCCCCATTGCGATTGTACTGGTGTGCATCGCTGTTGGTATTTTTCTATGGGCGGTGAAGAGCGAACAGTTTGAAGACCTAGAACGTCAAGGTCACAATATACTGTTTGATGAAGACGAAAAGGCTCACAACCATTCTGATAGTAAACCTGTCAAGAATGAGAAAGCTAACAGCGAAAGCCAAACTAACGTAGACAAAAAGAACGATGACGCCTGATTGGATCGGAGCCTTTGTTGTTGGATTGATCGGCGCAGGCCATTGCATGGGAATGTGTGGTGGTATTGCGTCGCTTCTTTCGATTGGCAACAGTAAACCTTCCCCTGTTATTCCCCTACTTTATAACCTAGGGCGCTTGCTAAGTTATGCCGTGATTGGTGGTGTGATTGGCGGTGCAATCTCTTCGATAGGTCAGTTAAGCGATTTTAACGCTCTGCTAGGTTGGCTGCGATTATTTGCAGCTGGCTTTATGATCGTCTTAGGTTTGTATATCGGTAAATGGTGGTTCGGCTTGTTGTTCTTTGAAAAAGTCGGGCAGAAACTATGGCGCTATATCTCTCCTTTAGGTAAATCATTTTTACCATTGAAGCACCCTAGCCACGCTTTGCCGTTTGGCTTTATCTGGGGTTGGCTTCCGTGTGGTCTCGTTTATTCGATGCTTACATGGGCAGCAGTAGCAGGGAGTTGGTACAACGGCGCTGGTATCATGCTTGCTTTCGGTTTAGGTACGCTTCCAGCAATGCTCACAGTGGGTATGGGCGCTAATATCCTCAAAAAACTGCAACAAGCTGACTTATTTCGTCAATTAGGCGCAATTTTAATCCTCATTTACGGTTTCTATACTGGTTATATGGCATTGCAGCTCATTATTTATACCGTGTAGCTGTTCTTTAAATCCGGTTTTTTTACTACCCTTTAGGATTAAGGAATGCTAAAATATTGATGTATATCAAATAGTGAAAGATTGTTATGATTTCTGAAAAGCCTGTGACGAAACGTGTTCAGTCTGGTGGCTGTGCGATCCATTGCCAGGATTGTAGTATTAGCCAGCTCTGTATTCCGTTTACTTTGAATGAATCTGAACTCGATCAACTTGATCAGATCATTGAGAGAAAAAAGCCTATTCAAAAAGGCCAAGAGTTATTTAAAGCCGGTGACGAGCTTAAATCTCTATATGCTATTCGCTCTGGAACGATCAAGAGCTACACGATTACCGAGCAAGGTGATGAGCAGATTACTGCATTCCACCTAGCGGGCGATCTTGTTGGCTTCGATGCGATTACTGGTGACCAACACCCTAGTTTCGCACAAGCGCTAGAAACTTCTATGGTATGTGAAATCCCATATGAGATTCTTGATGACCTATCAGGAAAAATGCCTAAATTGCGTCAGCAAATTATGCGCCTGATGAGTAACGAGATTAAAGGTGACCAAGAAATGATTCTGCTTCTTTCTAAGAAGAACGCGGAAGAGCGCCTTGCTGCATTCCTTTACAACCTTTCTACTCGCTTCTCTCAACGTGGCTTCAGCCCGCGTGAGTTCCGCCTAACGATGACTCGTGGTGATATTGGTAACTACCTTGGTTTGACTGTTGAAACAATCAGCCGTCTTCTAGGTCGTTTCCAAAAAGCAGACATCTTGAGCGTTAAAGGCAAATATATCACTATCGAAGATCACGATGCGTTGATGGAACTTGCTGGCGTTTCAAAAGAATAGTCTAGATATCAATGATGTAGTTCAATAATGAGCTACATCATGTTTCTCTCTTAAAACCTCTTATATTTCTCTTAATCTCTCCATAACTACGCTACATTATTTATATGTTCGGTCTGAAAAGTAGGCTTAGTTATGAGTATCTATAACAAAATTTTAGTTGTCGCAGACATTAATCACGATGAGCAGCCTGCTCTATTTCGTGCTATCCAACTTGCTAAGAAAAGCACCTCAACAAGCCACATCACTTTCTTTTTGTCGATATACGACTTCTCGTATGAAATGACATCTATGCTCTCTATCGATGAAAGAGACGCAATGCGCAAAGGCGTAATTCATCAACGCGAAATTTGGATGAATAAAGTCGCAGAACCTTACCTAGATGATTCTATTGAATTTAATGTACAAGTGGTTTGGCATAACCGCCCATACGAAGCGATCATTGCCGAGGTTTACAGTGGTGAGCACGACATCTTAATCAAAGGTACGCGTAAACACGATACTTTGGAATCTGTCATCTTCACTCCAACCGATTGGCATCTGTTGAGAAAGTGCCCTAGCCCAGTGCTATTGGTTAAAAACGATTTCTGGCCAGATCACGCGAAGATTTTTGCTTCAGTTCATGTAGGTTCTGAAACAGAAGCTCATTTAGAGCTTAACGATACGATGGTCGACAGATTGCTAGAGATCACCGGTCGTTTGGATGCGGAACCGTTCTTGGTGAATGCCTACCCTGTGACACCTGCGAATATTACCATTGAACTGCCAGAGTTTGATCCAACGTCTTATACCGATGCGGTTCGTGGCCATCACTTAACGGCAATGAAAGCATTGCGCCAGAAGCACGGTATGTGTGAAGAACAAACTGTGGTTGAACAAGGCTTGCCAGAAGATGTTATTCCTCGCGTCGCTTCTGAAAATAACGCTGCTATGGTGATTCTGGGTACAACGGGTCGTACTGGCTTGTCTGCCGTGTTTATTGGTAATACCGCGGAACATGTTATCGATAAGATTAACTGTGATGTGTTGGCTCTTAAACCGTCTGGTTACGTCAGCCCACTAGATCCTAACCTTTCGAAAGGTTAGGTCAGGGATAGTTTAACTTATAAAAAAACGCCTCAAGCATTGCTTGAGGCGTTTTTGTTTGTCTGTTGTAGGCGCATCTATTGCTCTACAACGATTATTCTTATTATACGTTCGTTACGTCGATGAACATTGACTCATCGATGTTAGAAGATGAAATTTCAGCTTCTTCGAATTCGTACGCTTTGCGGTCTTCACTACGGTCTAGTGGAAGGTTCACGAAGTCAAACAGCTCGCGGTCAGCCAGTTGGCTTGGACTTACGTTCTGGATTGACTTGAAGATCTTCTCAACACGACCTGGCGTTTTCTTATCCCAATCAATTAGCATCGCTTTAATGTTCTGACGCTGTAGATTCTCTTGAGAGCCACATAGGTTACAAGGAATGATTGGGAACTCTTTATGTTCTGCGTATTTGATTAGGTCCGTTTCACGACAGTAAGTCAGTGGACGAATAACAACGTTACGACCATCATCTGAACGAAGCTTTGGTGGCATAGCCTTTAAGCGCGCACCGTGGAACATGTTTAGGAACATGGTCTCAACGATGTCGTCTAGGTGGTGACCCAGAGCGATCTTAGTTGCACCAATCTTCTCTGCGAATGAGTACAAAGTACCACGACGAAGACGAGAACATAGGCCACACGTTGTTTTACCTTCTGGCACTTTCTCTTTAACCACTGAATACGTGTCTTTATCTACGATGTAGTAAGGAATGTTCAGCGTTTCAAAGTACTCAGGAAGAATGTGTTCAGGGAACCCAGGTTGTTTTTGATCTAGGTTTACTGCCACAACATCAAATTTGATCGGTGCTGCTTCACGTAAACGTAGCAAAATATCTAGCATCGCAAATGAATCTTTACCGCCACTAATACATGCCATTACTACGTCATTCTCTTCGATCATGTTGTAGTCGATGATGGCATTTCCAACATTTCTTCTCAGACGTTTCTGAAGTTTGTTGAATTCAAGTGTTTCTTTTCTATTATCGTTTTGGTTCATTGCGACTCTCACACCGTCGTATTACCGACTGTAGATTGCTAGTGGGACTGTTTTAGGGCGTGGATTATACGGATTTTTATTTAATGTTGAAATAGTAACGGCAGGATAAACAAGCTGAGTAATAGAAAGATTCTGCTTTTATTGTTCGATAAGCTCCCTAGCTGGTAGAGAAACGCGGTTTCACATGCTCTCGGTTGGTATCGCAGATAAAGAAAAGCAGCCTGATCTAATTCGATGAGGCTGCTTTAAGATATGTCGTAAAAGCTTAGGGGAATGATTCCGCTAAGCTTTTACTTCACTAACAATGATTCCGTTAAAAATTATTGCGCGGGAATGTACGGCAATACGCGAACTGTTGGTTCTGGCAACGTGATGCTGTCACTTCCATTCAGTTCTTCTAAGGTGAATTTCGCACGTCCTTCTTTGATTGGTAGTTGCTTGCCATTTGAAAGCTCGATGTTGCCTTCCAGCTTATTAGCGAACTCTAGCGTTAACCCTTGGATATCTGGCGTGAACCAACCAGAGAACATACCGCTGACGTCTTCAAGCATCGCCTGCATCTGTGGCAATAGGTTTTCTATCTGTGCAACTTCTACTGTGCCAGCTAAAGGCTCTTGAGTCATCACCACAAAAGAATACGCACATTCCTGTTCTTGAGTTTGTACAAAGATAAGAGGGTTTGCTGAGCGTAGGTTTTGATCTACCGGTAGAAGCAGTTCATTGGCCTGAGAGACTTTTAGCTCTTCGTAGTGCTCTTCTTTTTCCATCCAAGCTTTGCTGATGTGACAGGTTTGCTGAGCTTGTTGATCAACAAAGAAGACCGCAACTTTGACATCATCATGCCCTTCTTTGGTGTTGTTTTTCAGCTGAGTATAAAGCTTAGAATACGTGAACATGTATTCTTGCGCTGAAGCAGGAAGAGAAACCCCAAGGCTTAATGAGGCTAATAAAGCGAGTGCTGTCTTTTTCATTATTATAATCTTGTCGAAGTTGAGCGTTTATAAATAGAAAGAGCAGCCAATGAGCTGCTCTTTTTGTGATATTACTGGTATAAGCCGACTATCGAAGGCAACCAAGTTGGTATCAAAATGAGTTACTTTTTCCAGTATACCTCGTTGTGACGGATCATAGCTTGTAAATCAGTCACATAGTCGGAACCTCGCTCAGAATATTTTAACAAGCCATTGGTGAGCTCTGTCGCCGTTGCGGTTGTTAAAAGATCATCACCTTGCGCATCAAGTTTTGCACGAATCACTCTTAGATCGGCGTAAGCACGATTACGATTAAGGTTCATGAAATACCGATGTACGGATTCTTGGCTTGAAGAGAATGTTGCGACTTCATGCGAGCTACCTTCGTTACGTTGTAGCGGAACAAGGCCACAACCTTTGGTGTAACACCAGTGTCCAAAATAGTTATTTGCTTTAGTGGCGAAACGAGATGTACCCCAAGCTGATTCATTGGCCGCCTGAGTTAACACAAGCGCTTCAGGTAGCACGTTTACACGATTCAACATTTCTTTCAGCCAAGCGTCATCTAAGCCCGATGAAGGTACAGGCAGGCTATACAGCTTCCCTAGTCTCTTTGCGTATGACGCGTCTTCAGAGTCAACATTGTTCAACCCCGTCTCTGAAAGCTTGGTTAGAAACGCACGTTCTTTGGTGATTCGCTTGTTTTCGATGTTGATACTTGGGCGAAGATAAGAAAAGAAGGTGTCTTTCTTTTTATTTACATCTTCAATCGCTGCGAAATCTGGCTTATCAGAAGAGACGGTCAAGTCACCAAAGTTTTGCTCTGAGTCTGAAGCCTTTTGCCCCGCTCGCCTGCGCTCTTCTTGTTGGTAAAGCATTGGGCCAACTAACGAGATCGAGCCAACTAAGGCTAATGCTGTCACTTTTAGCGCAAGTGATTTACTTGCGCTTAATTTAGAGTTGTTATGCATCGAATACCTGTGGGTCTTTATTGTTGCTACCGTTGTGGTCGTCGTCGCTCTTTGGTCTGTCTGACGCGATCAGTTTGAGTTTAATGCCAAACATCTCGCGGTAAAGAATCCCTTTCACGTGGAAGAAGAAAGGTAAAACGAAGATAAGGCCAATGCCGTACATCATTGCCGCGACGATGAACATCAGCATTACTAATAGGTAGATAGAAGCAACGGTGAAGATTTTTTTGTTGACAGCACGCAGAGAAAGCAGCAGCGATTGCATTGGCGGCACTTTCTTATCACAAATCAGCAGAATCGAATGGCTGAACGCCAGTGAGAAGTAGATAGACAAGAACGGCAGAATCATACCTGCGATGCCTTGAAGCATTAGGCTAAACAAAGTCACTAGAATAACCGGAACCGTAAACTGCAAACCTTTACCGATGTGGCGTACTTTGGTTTGTAGGCCAGCGGCGTGACTCATTGCCATTAAACAGATACCCGCATAGATAGGCGCACTGATCACTTCATAGCTAAAGTTCGCGATAAAAATCGATTCAACGATTTGTGGCGTAAACGACTCTGGGTCGATAACTGCATCTAAGATAACCGCGGGATCACCAAGCTGTAGTTTTAGTGCGATATAAAAGATAGCGAGCTGCACAAACATCAAAGCAATAATCGCTGGGGAAAACGAAAGAAAGTGACTTATCGTATGTTTCCAAGCTTCTTGGAATACAGCCGTTGCTTTGAGCTCATAATCGCCAGAAAGTGCACGGTTGATACTACCGCCCAAATTAAAATCTTTTTCGATGTCGTTGTTCATATTGATACCTAGGTGTGCCGATTAAGCGAAGCCACCTAACTTATTGATAAAAAATTACCTTCATTATACTCATATGTCGGATACAAACTAAAATATGAATCTGTAACAAGGCTTGCTTTTGCGTCTTGATGGTTAATAATTAGACACTTGTTAGGGTGTAAACCCAGTAAATAACAGTATGGTAAAGGATGTTTACTTTTACCTGCGAAATTTTTTATCTTCGAAAGGTAAAAAATGCTTTGAATTCACGTTTTTGGTGATTATGATGCGCGCCTTAAAGGTGTATAGCAACAGGTCTCAAATAGAACCAAGGTGGAGAAAAACAGACGTTGAACGCTAAAAAATCAGTAGGAAAGCCAGTAGTACAGCTAACTGGCATCAGTAAAAGTTTCGATGGTAAGGAAGTCATCGGCAATCTGGATTTAAACGTAAATCATGGTGAGTTTCTCACGATTTTAGGCCCATCAGGTTGTGGTAAAACAACCGTGCTAAGAATGATTGCGGGTTTTGAAACGGCAGATAGTGGTCAAATACTATTAGCTGAACAAAACGTAACCCAAGTTCCTGCTGAACAAAGGCATGTAAACACTGTATTCCAAAGCTATGCCCTATTCCCGCATATGACCGTTTTCGACAATGTGGCATTTGGCTTACGCATGCAGAAAGTTCCAAACAGCGAGATTGAACCTCGTGTAATGGATGCTTTGAAAATGGTGCGCCTAGAACAAATGGCACAACGAAAGCCACACCAGCTATCTGGTGGCCAACAGCAACGTATCGCAATCGCTCGTGCTGTCGTTAATAAGCCTAAAGTTCTTTTGTTGGATGAATCTCTATCTGCTCTGGATTACAAACTACGTAAACAGATGCAAATCGAGCTGAAACAATTACAACGCCAACTTGGTATCACGTTCATTTTTGTAACGCATGACCAAGAAGAGGCGCTGTCTATGTCTGACCGTATTATTGTTATGCGTGATGGCGTGATTGAACAAGACGGAACACCAAGAGAGATCTACGAAGAGCCTAAGAACCTATTTGTAGCGCGTTTCATTGGTGAAATTAACGTATTCGAAGCGACAGCGAAATCTCGTCAAGATGAAAAACGCATTGTTGCGACAATCGAAGGTGAAGAGTCCATTATCTATCACGATAAAGACGTAACACCGGGTCAAAAACTGCAAGTATTGCTTCGACCTGAAGATCTTCGAATCGAAGAAATTAAAGAGTCAGAGCAACGCGGTATTGTTGGCCATATTGTCGAGCGAACCTATAAAGGCATGACATTAGATTCAGTCGTAGAACTTGAATCTGGTATGCGTGTCATGGTTAGCGAATTCTTCAACGAAGATGACCCTGATGTTGATCACTCACTGGGCCAAAAAGTTGCAGTAACTTGGGTTGAGAGCTGGGAAGTGGTATTAGAAGATGAGCAAGAAGTTTAATTTACAAAACGCAATTGTTGCTTTAATCACAGGTTGGTTAGTGTTGTTCGTGATGATTCCAAACATCATGATCATTGGTACTAGCTTCTTAACTCGTGATGAAGCGAACTTGATCGAGATGACCTTCACTCTCGATAACTACGTGCGTTTGGCTGACCCGCTGTATTTTAAAGTGTTGATGCACTCTTTCTATATGGCAATTGTCGCAACCCTACTTTGTTTGATTATTGGTTACCCATTCGCTTACATCGTGGCAAAAATGCCGGCGAAGTGGCGTCCAATCATGTTGTTCCTAGTGATAGTACCATTCTGGACGAACTCTTTGATTCGTACATACGGATTAAAAATTGTACTGGGTACGCAAGGTGTCTTGAACAAAAGCTTGTTAGCGTTAGATATCATTGATAAACCGCTACGTATCATGTACTCAGAAACCGCAGTAATGATCGGTTTAGTGTACATCCTACTTCCGTTTATGATTCTGCCGCTGTATTCAGCGATTGAAAAACTGGACGATACGTATTTAGAAGCGGCTAAAGATTTAGGTGCGAACAAACTGCAAACGCTATTGAAAGTGGTACTACCACTAACAATGCCGGGCATTATTGGCGGCTGTTTGTTAGTGCTACTGCCAGCGTTAGGTATGTTCTACATCTCTGACCTATTAGGCGGAGCTAAGAACCTATTGATTGGTAACGTGATTAAGAGCCAAGTGCTCAACGCTCGAGACTGGCCGTTTGGCGCAGCGACGAGTATCGCACTGACCATGGCAATGGCTGTGATGCTGTATGCCTACTACCGAGCAGGTAAGCTATTGAACAAGAAAGTGGAGCTAGACTAATGGGGCGCACAGTTAAGTTCAGCTTTATGGCGCTGGTATACGCCTTTCTATACCTACCTATTATCGTATTGATCGCTAACTCGTTTAATGCCAATAAGTTTGGTATGAAATGGGGTGGCTTCACCACTAAATGGTATGACGCGCTTATTAACAACGACAGCCTAATGCAGGCTGCGTGGCACTCGATCAACGTAGCGGTGTTCTCAGCAACAGCCGCAACGATTGTCGGGAGCCTTACAGCAGTAGCCCTATTCCGTTACCAATTTAAAGGTAAAGGCATCGTAAATGGCATGCTGTTCATCGTAATGATGTCTCCAGATATCGTAATGGCGATTTCGCTTCTTGCGCTATTCTTGGTAATGGGTGTTCAACTTGGGTTCTTTACCCTACTTGCTGCTCACATTACCTTCTGTCTACCGTTTGTTGTAGTAACGGTATACAGTCGCTTGAATGGCTTTGATGTGAAGATGCTAGAAGCAGCAAAAGACTTAGGTGCAAGTGAATGGACGATTCTAAAACAGATCATTCTGCCTCTTGCTAAGCCAGCGGTTGCTGCGGGTTGGTTATTGAGCTTCACTCTGTCTTTGGACGATGTAATCATTAGCTCTTTCGTAACCGGCCCAACGTATGAAATCTTACCACTGAAGATTTACTCAATGGTTAAAGTGGGTATCTCTCCTGAGGTAAACGCCCTAGCAACAGTGATGTTAGTGGTGTCGTTAATACTGGTGATCATTTCTCAGTCATTAGCGAGAGAAAAAATCAAGTAAGTCTCCTACTCTATATAGAGACTGGCTTGATTAAGAAGTTAAGAGACTTCAAGTTCAAAAAAAGTGTTAATCATAAACAGAATGGTAAATTGCCATTCTGTTTTTCTATCTACTGCCTTCGGGCAACGTTTAGTTTGGAGCTAACGTCAATGAAAAAATGGGCTACTCTATTAGCTGGTAGTGCATGTGCGCTTTCAATGTTATCTGCACCATCATTTGCAAAAGATAACAAAGAATTGGTATTCATGAATTGGGGACCTTACATCAACAGTGAGATTCTAGAACAGTTCACTGATGAAACTGGTATCAAGGTGATCTACTCGACTTACGAGTCGAACGAAACCCTGTACGCAAAGCTAAAAACACACAACAAAGGCTATGACCTAGTTGTGCCGTCGACTTACTTCGTATCTAAGATGCGTGACGAAGGTATGCTACAAAAGATCGACAAAACTAAGCTGAACAACTTCAAGAATCTAGATACTAACTATCTAGATAAGCCGTACGACCCAAGCAACGACTACTCTATTCCACACGTAGTTGCGATCACAGGTCTTGCTGTTAACACTGACATGTACGATCCAGAAGATTTCCAAAGCTGGGCTGATCTATGGAAGCCAGAGCTTGAAGGTCAACTGATGATGATGGACGACACTCGTGAAGTGTTCCACATCGCACTGCGTAAGTTAGGTTACTCTGGTAACACAACCAACGAAAAAGAGATCGACGAAGCGTACGCTGAGCTACAAAAGCTTATGCCAAACGTTCTAGTATTTAACTCAGACAACCCAGGCGCGCCTTACATGTCTGGTGAAGTGGGTCTTGGTATGCTGTGGAACGGTTCTGCTGCTGCAGCGCAAAACGAAGGTCTACCAATCAAACTGGTTTTCCCTAAAGAAGGCGGTATCGGTTGGGTTGATAACTTTGCGATTAGCTCTGGTGCGGTAAACGTAGAAGCAGCTCATAAGATGATTGATTTCCTACTTCGCCCTGAAATTGCTGAGCAAATTTCTCGTGACACAGGCTACCTAACGGCCGTTAAAGCGTCTAACGAGAAGTTCAAAGATAGCCCTGCGCTATTCCCATCGCAAGAAGACCTTGATCGTGTTGAATGGCAAGCTGCGGTTGGCGATAAGACAGTTAAGTACGAAGATTACTTCATGAAACTTAAAGCAGGTCAGTAATTTAGCTTATTATCTAACTGTGGCTAAGTAACCAGTTTACTTAACAGGTCAACGTAGATAATCAATAAGTTAAAAATAAGAATATCAATGAATAGGCAGCTTAGGCTGCCTATTTTATTATATCGCTGCTATAATATAGCGCGATTTTTCGAAATCCTTTACCTTGGGTTCACTACCCAGCTCCAAATCAAACAAATGAACGGAACAGTAATGAAAAAAACACTGTATACCGGCGCATTGTGTGCTGCTACTTTACTTTCTACACCCTCTTTCGCAGCTGACCAAGAACTGTATTTTTACAACTGGTCTGAATATATTCCAAATGAAGTACTAGAAGACTTCACAGAAGAGACGGGCATTAAAGTCTACTACTCAACTTATGAGTCTAACGAAAGCATGTACGCTAAGTTAAAAACTCAAGGTACGGGTTACGACTTAGTGGTTCCTTCTACTTACTTCGTTTCTAAGATGCGTAAAGAAGGCATGCTTCAAGAGCTTGATAAAACCAAGCTAAGCCACTTTGCAGATTTGGATCCAAATTACTTAGATAAGCCATTTGACCCAAATAACAACTACTCAATCCCATACATCTGGGGTGCGACGGGTATTGGTATCAACTCAGACATGCTAGACAAGTCTTCAGTTAAAAACTGGGGCGATCTGTGGGATACGCAGTGGGAAGGTCAACTGATGATGATGGATGACTCTCGTGAGGTTTTCCATATCGCTCTATCTAAACTGGGCTACTCTCCAAACACGACTAACCCTGAAGAAATCAAAGAAGCCTACGAAGAACTTCGTAAGCTAATGCCAAACGTATTGGTATTTAACTCAGATTTCCCAGCGAACCCTTACCTAGCAGGTGAAGTGTCTCTTGGTATGCTTTGGAATGGTTCTGCTTACATGGCACGCCAAGAAGGCGCAACGATTGACATTATCTGGCCAGAAAAAGGCGCTATCTTCTGGATGGACAGCCTAGCAATTCCAGCAGGCGCTAAGAACACTGAAGCGGCTCATAAGATGATCGACTTCCTTCTTCGCCCAGAGAACGCTGCGAAAATTGCTCTAGAGATCGGTTACCCGACACCAGTTAAAACCGCTTACCCTCTTCTTCCTAAAGAATTTGCTGAAGACAAGAACGTTTTCCCACCACAATCAGTGATGGATAACGGTGTGTGGCAAGATGAAGTTGGTGAAGCGAGCGTTATTTATGACGAGTACTTCCAAAAACTTAAAGTAAACAACTAAGTTATTGTTAGTTAAGAAGTTAAGTAAATAAAGCGGCGTAAGCCGCTTTATTTTTTCAGATTCAGAAACTGATGTGTGTTATTAAAGACAAGGCTTAGGCCGTTAAAGAACCTTTCTCTGTACATAATAACTCGCCAACCAGTTTAGGCACCTCGATACTCGCCTTGCCGTAGCGCTTCTCTTCAAATTCACTTTCAACCGCACTTGGTTCGAGGTTTATCTCGATAGTATGTGCACCATGCATTTTCGCATCGTGAACAAAGCCTGCCGCTGGATAAACAACACCTGAAGTTCCGATAGAGATAAACAGATCCGCTTCTTCCAGTGCGGAATAAATGTCGCCCATTCTTAGTGGCATTTCGCCAAACCAAACAATATGTGGACGCATTTGTGCAGGGATTTGGCAGCAATGACAAAGTTCACCCGTTTCAATATCGCCTTTGTGCTCTACAACTTGATTGGATTCACTGCAACGCGCTTTTAAAAGTTCACCATGCATGTGAATAATGTTGTTGCTACCGCCTCTCTCGTGCAAATTGTCGATGTTTTGAGTAATGATGGTAACTTTGCCATCAAGCTTGTCTTCGAGCTCTCCTAGCGCCTTGTGGGCTGAATTGGGCTGAATGCTCTCACTTTGCAGGCCGTGACGACGCTTGTTATAGAAGGCTTGTACCAAGTCAGGATCTTTTGCGAACCCTTCAGGCGTCGCTACATCTTCGATTTTGTGGTTTTCCCATAGCCCGTCTTGTGCTCGGAATGTTTGTATCCCCGACTCTGCAGAGATGCCAGCGCCAGTAAGAATTACGATATTTCGATATGGGAAATGCATATAACGTCCTTTTAGATATGTCACTTTGTAACAGCTTAGCACTGTTCAAATTCCAACAATAGTTTTGGGGATTAGACCATAGTCTTAGGCAACTGAATTCATTGGCTATTTGTGACATAACTCGCTTGATAGTTGTGGTTGTTGTTACTCAAATTCTCTGTTTTGCTATCCATAGAAACAAAAAAGCGACCGAAGCCGCTTAGTTCTGTTCAACAGTTGTCTACTTGATGTGCTTTACCCCACCAAGTGAACAACGTTAGTCTTCGTTGATAGAAGAGATCTTATGGATAGAAAGATCCGCACCGTTGAATTCATCTTCTTCACTTAAGCGTAGGCCTGTTAGTTTGCTCAACACACCATAAACAATCATTGCGCCAATCAAAGCCACAGCAATGCCCGCTAGTGTACCGACAACTTGAGAAGCAAAGCTCACGCCCCCTAGCCCCCAGAATGTTTGCGAGCCGAAGATACCCGCTGCAATGCCACCCCAAGCGCCACATATGCCGTGTAGAGGCCATACACCTAATACATCATCAATCTGTGTTTTGTTTTGCATATAAGTAAATAGGTAAACAAACAGCGCACCTGCCACACCGCCCGTCACCAAAGCGCCAAGTGGGTGCATCAAATCTGAGCCCGCACAGATAGCGACGAGACCAGCCAAAGGACCATTGTGGATGAAGCCCGGGTCATTTTTACCTGCAATTAGAGCCGCAAGAATACCGCCAACCATGGCCATGAGAGAGTTCATTGCCACGAGACCGCTGATGCCATTGATCGCTTGAGCTGACATCACGTTAAAGCCAAACCAACCCACACATAAGATCCAAGAGCCTAGTGCTAAGAATGGGATATTCGATGGTGCGAAGTTGGTGTGTTTGCCTGCACGGATTCGACCTTTACGCATCCCTAAGAAGTAAACTGCGACCAAAGCAATCCAACCACCTACGCCGTGAACCACTACCGAGCCTGCGAAGTCATGGAACACGTAACCAAACTGACCTTCTAGCCAATCTTGGAATCCAAAGTTGCCGTTCCAAATGATGCCTTCAAAAAATGGATAGATGAAACCAACCGTAAACAGTGTCGCAATCAAAATTGGATAGAAACGAGCACGCTCTGCGATACCACCAGAAACAATCGCAGGAATTGCCGCTGCGAATGTCATTAGGAAGAAGAACTTAACCAGTTCATATCCGTTGCCTTGCGAAAGTGTTTCTGCGTCTGCAAAAAAGTGTGCACCGTAAGCAACCCAGTAACCGATAAAGAAGTAAGCAATGGCGGAGACACCAAAGTCGGAAAGGATCTTAACCAGCGCGTTGACTTGGTTCTTCTTTCGAACGGTACCGACTTCTAGAAATGCAAAGCCAGCGTGCATCAAGAAAACCATGATGGCGCCGAGTAATAGGAATAAAGTATCTGAACTTTGGGTAAGGGTTTGTACTGCACTATGAACTTGAGTCACCGTTTCACTCATTAAAGCATTCTCCTTCGCTTTATTTGATTTGCACTGATATCGTGCGATTCAATGTTGTAATTAATTAAAGACTCAACAGTGAACGCAAGATGCGTTCCAAGTGTGTGGTGTAATTTTCGTGCAATAGTTTTTGCTTTTAACTTACTGATTAATTGATAATAAATTTATCGGTGCACTTTCTTGGTTCTTAATGAGCGTGAAAATGGAAACAAGAATTGCACCAATTAAGGGAGTTGCACCATATTGAAGCGGTCAATACTATGCTTCATTAAGTTTCGTTGCTGATTAGAAACAAAAAGCCCAATGACCGAAATCATTGGGCTTTCAAAAGGACTATTGTGCTAGATAATTCGCTATCTAGTGAGCCGATACTCGACTACAAGTTTGGACCTGTTGTCGGGTTTTGCGGTAGGTTTTGACTTAAACGCTGCATACCTTGATACATACGAATAAACCAAACCACAATCGCAACACCACCGAACAACATGCCTACATACGGTATGTAGTAAGCGATGTCATCGATAATATGATTTTGATACCAGTAATCGTTCACACCGATCAACACGCCATTAGAGGTCGCTACTGTCACGATAAGTACAACAAAGAACGTCAAGTTCAAGAAGAACGAGCGAATCAAGCCGTAGTAATGGGTATCCACTACTTCACCATCTTCGCCTTTATCTAAACGATAGCCCGCGTAGATGATGGCAACCACACCAGAGAGAAGACAAGTAAATGGCGTAAAGCAGCTTAGTATGTAAGCGACCCAAATACCTTTATGAGGTTTGTTCATTCTTATTCACCCCTTCCGTTTTCTCTGTTGCTGCGTTAGCGCTTTGTTCAACGCCGTTTTTTTCTTGTTCCATCACTTCTTTGTACCAAAGATCATGGTGCTCTTTAGCCCAAGTCTCATCAACTTCGCCTGTTACCATGCCTTCTAGTGCCCCTTCCATACCGAACAAGCCGATGTAGATGTGGAACACGAAACCACAGATAAGGATCAAAGCAGCCAACATGTGGACTAGGTTTGAGAGCTCCATATCTCGACGGGTTTGACCGAAGATTGGGAAGTCTAAAACCAAGCCACTGATCGCAGCCACACTACCCATAACAATCAATAGCCAGAACAGTGCTTTTTCACCCGCGTTCGAAAACTCTGCAGATGGATGAGAACCTTTATGTTTCCCGACCATACCACCCAGTTTCATGAACCACTGTACATCGACCATCTTGAAAATAGACTTGCGCCACCACTTGATGAGAACAGCCATCAACAGCACATAGAAAATCGGGCCGATGTAGTTGTGGTATTGCTTCGCCAATAGAACGATGAAGCCCCAAAGGTCTGTTGGAATGTACGGCTTCAAGAAGTGCTTACCGTAAACCAACATCAAACCACTGAACGCCAGTGTTAAGAAGGTAAACGCCATACTCCAGTGCAAGGCACGGTCTAGTCGAGACCAACGTTTGATCTTGCGGCCTGTTCTTGGCGCACTCAGCATTAATGGGCCAATCACAACGTACATTAGAGTAACGAAAGCAATACTGCCAAAGATAGCGACAGCACCGGCTGGTGACATCCACTTCTCTTTCAATATGTACCACGCTTGACCTGGGGTACTGATCAACACACCGTGCTCAGCCGATTGAGATGTGGTGTAACCTTCTTCACCGTTTCTTACTTGTCGCCAAAAATCAGCGCCAGCAAGTTGTGTGATTTCTCTTTCAGCAGAGCTCGATTGAGTTTGTGATGAGTTCGTCTCAGATGCATGACTCAAAGGAGACAGCATTGTTAGTGCTGCCAACATTGGCAGCACAACAAGGAAGAGACGCTTAAACATTGTAAGCATATGTCTCTCCTAACTAGCTCTTCATCGCATCGTAAGAAAGGTCATTGCCGTCTGTCCAGCCTGCACCCTTCGCACCACGTTCAACAACACGCTGGCGGAATACATCAGAGACTTTCTCTGCATCACCCGCTAGCAGTGCTTTGGTCGAACATAAAGAAGCACACATTGGTAGCTTGCCTTCAGCAATACGGTTCGCACCGTACTTCTGACGTTCTTCCACAGAACCTGGCTCTGTTTCTGGGCCGCCAGCACAGAAGGTACATTTGTCCATTTTACCGCGCTCACCAAAGGCTTCCTGTTTAGGAAATTGAGGTGCGCCAAACGGACAAGCAAACAAGCAGTAACCACAACCGATACACAGATCTTTATTGTGAAGTACGATGCCGTCTTCCGTATGTTCAAAACAGTCTGCCGGGCAAACTGCCATACAAGGGGCATCAGTACAGTGCATACACGCTACTGAGATAGAGTTTTCACCTGGTTCGCCATCGTTCAGTGTCACAACGCGACGACGTTGAATACCCCATTCCAGAGCATCATCATTTTCATTCTTACATGCAGTGACACAACCGTTACATTCGATACAACGCTTGGTGTCACAAAGAAATTTCATTCTAGCCATTTTAAGACTCCTTACGCTTTACGAATATTACAAAGGGTTACTTTCGTTTCCTGCATCAACGTGACAGGGTCGTAACCGTATGTGGTTGCTGTGTTAGCAGCTTCACCAATAACGTAAGGATCAGTGCCTTCTGGGTATTTAGAACGCAAATCTTCGCCTTGGAACTTACCACCGAAGTGGAATGGGATGAATGCCAGACCCGGTTTCACACGACGTGTAACCATCGCTTTCACCTTAATACGGCCCTTCTCTGCACCCTCAACCCAAACATCGTCACCGTCTTTAAAGCCGATGTCGTTTGCATCTTTCGGGTTCACTTCAACAAACATCTCTTGCTGTAGTTCTGCTAGCCAAGGGTTAGAACGGGTTTCTTCACCACCACCTTCGTACTCAACCAAACGACCAGAGGTCAGGATAATCGGGTATTCGCCAGATTTGTCTTGCTCTTGAATCGACTTGTAAAGCGTAGGAACACGGAAGATAGCTTCTTTGTCGTCCCACGTTGGGTAATCAGCAACTAGGTCGCGACGTGGCGTGTAAAGTGGCTCACGGTGCAGTGGTACACGGTCTGGGAATGTCCAAACAATCGCACGTGCTTTCGCATTACCAAATGGGATACAGCCGTGTTTAATTGCCACACGTTGGATACCACCTGAAACGTCAGTCTTCCAGTTTTTGCCTTCAGCAGCCGCTTTCTCTTCTGCAGTTAGATCATCCCACCAACCCAGTTGTTTCAGTAGTTTGTCACTGAACTCTGGGTAGCCGTCTTTGATCTCACAGCCTTTCGAGTAGCTGTCTTCTGCCAGTAGGCTTTGACCTTCAAACTCAACACCAAAACGAGTACGGAAGTTACCACCACCTTCAGCAACCGTCTTAGACGTATCGTAAAGGATGTGTGTACCCGGATGTTTCATCTCTGGTGTGCCCCAACATGGCCAAGGTAGACCGTAAGTCTCGCCATTTGCTGGACCGCCTTCTGCTTCTAGAGACGTTTTGTGGAATGTGTGCCAATTCTGTTGGTGTTCTTTCAAACGCTCAGGGCTTTGGCCTGTGTAGCCGATTGTCCACATACCTTTGTTGAATTCACGTGTAATATCTTCAATCAGTGGTTGGTTGTTCTCAACACGGATGTTTTTGAACAGCTGATCAGAGAAACCAAGCTTCTTAGAAAGCAGGTACATGATTTCGTGGTCAGGTTTAGATTCGAATAGAGGATCAACAACCTTGTCACGCCACTGTAGAGAACGGTTTGACGCCGTTACACTGCCGTAGGTTTCAAACTGAGTCGTTGCTGGTAGCAGGTAAACGCCGTCGGTACGATCATTCATTACCGCTGCAACCGTTGGGTATGGGTCAACAATAACCATCATATCCAGCTTCTGCATCGCTTTTTTCATCTCTGGACCACGAGTCTGAGAGTTCACCGCGTGACCCCAGTAGAACATGGCACGGATGTTTTCGCGTTGGCGAATCTTGTCTTTGTCTTCAAGTACGCCATCAACCCAACGAGATACAGGAATACCTGCACTGTTCATTGGTTTTTGACCGCCGTATGCGTTGTCGTCGAAACGGCCTTTCACCCAGTCAAAGTCGATATCCCAAACTTTTGACCAGTGACGCCAAGAACCTTCAGACAAGCCGTAGTAGCCTGGAAGTGTGTCTGACAGTACGCCAAGGTCAGTTGCGCCCTGTACGTTATCGTGACCACGGAAGATGTTTGCACCGCCGCCTGATTTACCGATGTTGCCTAGCGCAAGCTCAAGTACACAGTAAGCGCGTGTGTTGTTGTTACCAGTCGTGTGCTGAGTACCACCCATACACCAAACGATACAACCCGGACGGTTTTCAGAAAGTAGTTTCGCGGTGTGGTATACGTCTTGTTCACTTACGCCAGTAACGCGCTCAACTTCAGCTGGGCTCCACTTCGCGACTTCTTCACGGATCTCGTCCATGCCGAATACACGTTGTTTAATGAACTCTTTGTCTTCCCATTGGTTTGCAAAGACGTGCCATAACACACCCCAGATAAACGCAACGTCAGAACCTGGACGAAGAGAAACGTAGTGATCTGATTTCGCAGCAGTACGCGTACGACGAGGATCCGCAACAACGATCTTACAGTTGTTCTTCTCTTTCGCGATCAAGATGTGTTGCATCGCTACTGGGTGAGCTTCTGCTGGGTTTGAACCAATGAACAGCATCGATTTACAGTTGTGCATGTCATTGAACGAGTTTGTCATTGCACCGTAACCCCAAGTGTTCGCAACACCGGCTACTGTGGTTGAGTGACAAATACGTGCTTGGTGGTCAACGTTGTTGGTGCCCCAAAGCGAAGCCATCTTACGGAATGCATAAGCTTGCTCGTTACTGTGTTTCGCACTACCTAGGAAGTAAACTGAATCAGGGCCAGACTCTTTACGAAGTTCTAGCGCTTTGTTACCGATCTCTTCAATCGCTTGTTCCCAAGAAAGCTTCTTCCACTTACCGCCTTCCAATTTCATTGGGTACTTAAGACGACGTTCACCATGGCCGTGCTCACGAAGTGCTGCACCTTTCGCACAGTGTCCACCAGCGTTGAATGGGTGATCGAATGCAGGCTCTTGACCTGTCCATACGCCATTTTGAACTTCAGCGTAGATACCACAACCCACAGAACAGTGAGAACAGATAGTACGTTTCACTTCTGTTTTCGCTTCTGGATCGACTGATTTAGCCTGTGCTTTCTTCATCATACCTGGTGCAAATAGACTTGCGCCTACCACTGCGCCACCAGCAGCTAATGAAGTGTTTTTCATGAAGGCACGTCGAGACACACCTAGCTGATTGGTTTCTTTGCTCACACTATCGGAGCGTTTGACAAGTTTCATCCGTTATCTCCTAAAGTGTGTCGTAGTAATCGCGAATGTGTTGCGTCTCACGATACCCTGTCTTCTTCACGTCTTCTTTCGAAATTTCAACAGTTTCTGAAGCGGTTGCCACTTTAGTTGTACCAGCGACAACGGCACCAGCAACGGCTGCAGTCGTCAAGCCTTTGAGTAGATCCCTACGGCTTGTATTTATATCTTTATTATCTTTCATCATTGCTTCCTTACCTTACGGTAGATCTTTTTTTGGAGGCTTAATGCCCCTCTATCGATATAATCGCGTACTGCTCGATTACTCGTAATCAGTGACGTTTTTCACATCAATCTTTAATTTGTGCTTACTGCTTTTTGTATTCACGCTAAAACGCACTTGTTCTAACGTTAAGAATGCTTCACACAGTTGAGCGGCCGATTTGTAGAAGTTCGCGCTTTCTGCCCCTTCAAGCTGACGCGTGAAAGAGTTAAACCAAGGGCCAAGGTGCTTATTGAATACCGCCTGTTGCAGTGCTTCTTCTTCAGCCGTTAGCATCGCCATCACTTCACACAGTGCTGCGATATGATCTTCCGGCTCTTTCACTTGATCGTCACGCTCAATGCCTAAAAGCTCTAAGTCATGACGAATCTCTGCCAATGGTTTTTCCATCATGGCGCCAGTGCGATGCCAAGAACCAAATGGAACGACTTCTCCACGCCCAATACCGATGAACAAATCTTGATATTCGTCTTCAAGAGCTTCACGGTTTGATTCTGTTGCCGCTTGTTGAATGGCAATCCAAGCCTTTTGCATTGCGCTTTCAGACGCTTCAATATCGAGTGTTTTTAGAAAGTCGATCACCTCTTCAGAAGGTGCGCTGCGAAACAGTGCGGATAGAACCAAATAGATCTCAGTTCTTAGTGTCTGTTCTTGTGCCTGATCCAAATTCGTTTCCAAGGCTAACTCCTAGTATTTCAATTGTTTCAATGGGTCTTGAGCCATTGAATCGAACATATCCACCACACGGCAGTCTTCACACATAGCAATACGATTAATCGCTGCTTCATCTGAAAAGTGAGAGTGACCGCGTAACTTGTTCTGTAACATGTCAATCATAGACTGAGGTGCGAATGGCTTATGACAACGAATACATTCCGCTGCTTTCTCTTCATGAATTACAACAGCCTTCTGACGCTCTTCTTTAACCCAATTCATGCGAGGCGTTAGAGTCAGAACATTTTCAGGACATGCTTTTTCACACAAGCCACATTGAATACAGTCTTGTTCTACAAACTTAAGTGATGGAGACGCGCCGTCGGTATGAAGCGCACGTGTCGGACACACAGCCACACAACTCATGCATAACGTACAATCTTTGCTTTCACACGAAACCGTGCCGTATGGCGCATTCGAAGGAAGCTCAACAATGTTCTCAACAGGAATACGAGAAGAAGACATCGCATCAAGAGCAGTAAATAGACGCTGACGCTTATTACCTTGAAGGTCGCCAAGTGCTAGGTCGAATGAATCAACGCACAGTGTTGGAGGCCCTTCACGTAGCGACTCTAAATACAGGATATCGATGGTTTCTTTTGGAACGCCGATTTGATCAAGTAATTCTTGTGCAATTCCTACTTCGTTATTCAGAACACGAATGATCGTCTCTGGCATAAAGCGAGAAGCCGCAAATAGAACCTGAGTTGCGCCATTAACTAAAGCTGCAAACCAAGTATCGATACCAATAGATGGCAGTTCTTCTACGACAATTGGAATCACGTTATCTGGTAGCGCTTTAAGAGCCATCACGTTGTAAGTCTCATGACGTGAGCTACAGATAAGTACGATTGGATCCAGACCACCCGCTTGCTCGTAGTTAGCTAGCGTACGTTCAATGAATTTTTGAGTATCGTCAGGGTTAGGTAATGCGTAAGAGATAGCTTCTGTCGGACAGCTCGTTGCACAAGTACCCACGCCTTGACATAGGTAAGGGTTAATCTCGATCTTATGACCCGTCTTATCTGAGCCTTCACTTGAAAGTGCACCAGCAGGACAAGCATCAACACAACGCTCACAACCTTTAACACCACGAGAACTGTGTGCACATAGGTCTGTGTCCAAACGGAAGAACTTAGGCTTATCAAACGTGCCCATAAGCGTTGGAATTTCTTCTAACGCTTCAGCCAGTTTTGGATAACCACGACCTACTGGGTAATAACCAGGAACAGGCACTTCTTCAGTCATGCAGCTATTCAGACATAAGTCCAAAACCACATCAAAACAGTCATGATTAATCGCGATTTTCGCCAAGTTGCTTGATGTGCCTTTACTCTCAATCACAACTTCAAACGTGCCAAGGAAACCGGATACTTGAACCGAATTCGCGAAGTACAGTTCTGGGTTTGTGCCCTTTTCGCCATCTGTTGACAATAAGGTTAGGCTCGTCAATTGAGGTAATTGAGCCGCAGCACTTTCAATGATCGCAGTTGGACCAATAACAAGAGTATTACCGCCGCTTTCGTAGCTAACAGTAGGTGGAATCAGATTTGTTAACTCAACTGTATTTTCAAATGCATACAGTCTTGCTTTAGCGTTATTTGAAGTTGCTTGTTCTAATAATTGTTTAAGCATTGCTCAGTTCCATCTTTGGACATGGATAATCTGTTCAACCTTCATTGTAGTAAGCGATAGAGAACTTGCTGAGTAATCCGTTAACAACTAACCCTTTAGCCAGTGTCCCGCTCGTCAGACTATGAATTCGTCTATCTACAAAAAAGTTGATAATGAACGTTATTTTGCAAATGCCATGCCAATTTAATATGCCTTATATTTCAGTGATTTAATCCTATATAACGTTTATTGTGCGTATAAAAAAACCGCTTGGGACATTTTGTCGCAAGCGGTTCATTGAGTGTTTAGTCAAAATGTACCTATTCTTTGTGTGGTATATTTTGTCCCACCTCTTTCAGGTCTGCTTCGTCTGACATTGTAGCGTTATTATCCGACACTGTGTTTTTATACAGTTCTTTTTCTTGTTCGGTTATTTCGGCACTTTCTGACGTTTCAAGTTTATTATCAGATACCTCAAGATCGCTTTCAGAATTTTCTAAAACTTCACCTTCGTCTTTATTATCAATGATTTGCTCTTCTTCTGGCGCAGTTTCTTCTTCCGTTTTGTCTTTAACCCAATCACGCAAGGTTTCCGCAACCCCTTCAGAAAGAGACTTCAAATTACTGTAATCGTCGTCGTAATCATCTAAACCATCACGAACGTTGAATTCTTCTGAGAGGAATAATTTACGCAATGCCGCTTTTTTTACGCTTTCTGAAGCTTCTGACACCAATAATTGAGCAACAGACAAGTCTTCAGTCGTTTCTGATGCTATCTCCTGAGAGTCAATAGCTTGAGAATCGACAGCGTGAGCGTCTTCATTGTGTTCTGGAGACTCATTTTCTAAAGCACCATTTTCTAAAGTATCACGCTCTAATGACTCCGATGTTTCTGCGTCTATAGATGAAGCAGCAAACGAAGTCTTTGCGGAAGTAAGCTCAGTTTCCTCAAGCGTTTGTTGCGCTTCTAAAGGTTGGTCGGTTGATTCATCAAGCTTTCGTTGAGACCAACGGCTAAAAAAGTTAGTTGCCATTTGATCGACCCGCGCCTTTACGTTTCTTACGTCTTGCTTCTAATAACTCACCATGACGACCGATGAACGCTTCCATCCAAGCTTGTACAGGTAACGGAATGTCGTATGAAAGGACTTGGTTGTCACCGTCCATGTATTGCCCTGCAACGGTTTGTGATGCTGTAAGTAACTGAATGACGGGCTTAACGCCTGAATCGACATTATCCATCACTAAGAAAAGCTTAGGTTGCTGAGAGCTTAGGTTGAAACGATAGTCTGTACGCTCGTCTTTGTGCAACTGAAGCGAACATACGTCTGGGGTTTCATGTTCAGGTGATAATTCAAAACCGATGAGTTCCCATTGAGTTGTTACCCAAATGCCAGTTTTGATCTCTTTCTCTATTCTTTGGACACCTATTGGCCAAGCTGATTCTGTTTTTTCGTAGTGTTCTTGGAATTCTTTTATCTCAGACATACTGCACCCAATTTATTTTCTTTATTCTGATCGTACGTAGGACATTTTGTACTTCGCATAATCATATACCCTCTACAAAGCAATAAACACGCCAATACATTTTAAGTCCTGCTCCGTCTTTAGTGCGTTTGTCGTAAAGTTACCCCTATAACGTTAGTCGATCGCGCTGGTTTGAGACAGTTAGTCTCGGTGAACTCTCATATTTTGCGCTATTTTAATCGAATGCTTCATGTTTTCTCGAATAGCCGCTATTTTGGAATGAGAATTGCTAAATGCTTGAGTTAAAGCTAAGACTGACTAAGTGACAGAGAACGCATGTATTCTAAAGAGTCGTATGATGACTCTTGCCTAACTTCTTATCCCTTATAATCGCTATCTCATTAAGTAGGACGTGACTGTGGTAAAACCAAACATAATAAAAACCAGTGAAAACCCACTTCAGACCATCGAAGTTGAAGTGTTTGATGAATATGGCGAAAAGCTAACGAAACAAATTGCGTGCGAGCGCCCTCTTACCGTTATGTTGAACTGGAAAGAGATCGTAACTCTAATGACATTGGGTTCACGCCCGGAAGCATTAGTCTTGGGTTATTTGAAAAACCAAAGCTTCCTTTCTGATCCAGAAGCCGTTGAATCAATCATCATCGACTGGGAAACCAGCTCAGCAGCGGTTATCACCAAAGAAGATACGAGCCAACTTGAGCAAGCGCTTAAGAAGAAGACAGTTACCTCTGGCTGTGGCCAAGGTACCATGTATGGCAACGTGATGAAGCAATTGGAAGATTACCAAGTGCCTCAAACCAAGATTAAGCAATCTGAAATCTATACGGCTCTAGAAGCGCTGACTCATTATAACGACACCTACAAGAAAGCGGGTGCGGTTCATGGCTGTGCTGTTTGCAAAGACGACAAGGTTCTATCGTTTGTTGAAGATGTTGGCCGACACAATGCCGTTGATACATTGGCTGGTGAGATGTGGCTTAACAAAGAGACAGGTGAAGATAAGATCTTCTACACCACAGGCCGTTTAACGTCTGAGATGGTGATTAAGGTTGCGCAGATGGGAATCCCTGTTCTACTGTCACGCTCTGGCGTTACACAAATGGGCTTAGATTTAGCGCAGAAGTTCGGCATCACTACGATTGCTCGCGCTAAAGGTTTACGCTTCCAAGTGTTCACGGGTGCAGACAAGATTGACTTTGATGTGAAAGGTGAATAATCAGCAGTCGGAAAAAAGCGTAGGTTTGATTGGTGATTCACTAACCGCTTCTAATTGTAAAGTTCTGATGTAAATAGTTAGTGACCCATCAAGGATAAATACATAGAAACTTAGCTAGATACAAAAACGCCGTCATGCTTTTTAGTATGACGGCGTTTTTAATTTTCAATTTATAGCTTAATTTCCAACGCATAGAGTTGAAAACTAAGGCTAACTTAAAGCTTAGCCGCGTGCTTTCAAGAACTCAGCGTAAGTACCGCGGAAATCGTTGATCTTGCCATCTTTGATTTCAAGGATACGAGTTGCAAGCGAGTCTACGAATACACGGTCGTGAGATACGAAGAACAATGTGCCTTTGTAGTTCTCAAGAGCCAAGTTAAGCGCTTCGATAGATTCCATATCCATGTGGTTTGTTGGCTCATCCATTAGCAGGATGTTTGGTTTATGCATCATGATCTTACCAAGAAGCATACGACCTTGCTCACCACCAGAGATAACCTTTACAGATTTCTTAATGTCGTCTTGACCAAATAGCATACGACCTAGGAAGCCACGAACAACTTGCTCGTCTTCGCCTTCTTGGCGCCATTGGCTCATCCAATCAAACAAGTTCATGTCTGTCTCGAAATCGTGTGCGTGATCTTGAGCGTAGTAACCGATGTTTGAGTTTTCAGACCACTTGTACTCACCTGTGCGAGGCTCAAGAGCGCCAGCTAGTGTGTTAAGTAGTGTTGTTTTACCCACACCGTTCTCACCGATGATAGCAACACGCTCACCTACTTCGAAAATACCGTCGAACTTGTTGTATAGGTCTTCTTCAAAACCTTGAGATAGGTTTTCAACCACAAGTGCGTTACGGAATAGCTCTTTAGACTGTTCGAAACGGATGAATGGGTTTTGACGGCTAGACGCTTTAACTTCGTCTAGTTGGATCTTATCGATCTGCTTAGCACGTGACGTTGCTTGCTTCGCTTTAGATGCGTTAGCAGAGAAACGAGATACGAACGTTTGAAGTTCAGCAATTTGTGCTTTCTTCTTAGCGTTGTCAGACAGTAGACGCTCACGAGCTTGAGTCGCAGCCGTCATGTACTCATCGTAGTTACCTGGGAATAGACGAAGTTCGCCGTAATCAAGGTCAGCCATGTGTGTACAAACAGAGTTTAGGAAGTGACGGTCGTGCGAAATGATGATCATTGTGCAGTTACGTTGGTTTAGCGTGTCTTCCAACCACTTGATGGTGTCCATGTCCAGGTTGTTCGTTGGTTCGTCAAGAAGCATGATATGCGGGTCTGCAAACAGTACTTGAGACAATAGAACACGAAGTTTCCAACCCGGTGCTACTTCGCTCATCAGACCGAAGTGCATTGATTCTTCAATACCTACCGCTAGAAGAAGCTCACCAGCTTTAGCTTCTGCCATGTAACCGTCCATTTCAGCGAACTGAACTTCAAGGTCAGCCACTTTCATGCCGTCTTCTTCGCTCATTTCTGGCAAAGAGTAAATGCGGTCACGCTCTTGCTTAATAGCCCAAAGCTCTTTGTGACCCATGATAACCGTGTCGATTACCGTGAATTCTTCGTAAGCAAACTGGTCTTGGTTTAGCTTAGCAACGCGCTCGTTTGGATCGTAGCTTACGTTACCAGCACTTGGCTCAAGTTCACCAGATAGGATCTTCATGAACGTCGATTTACCACAGCCATTCGCGCCGATTAAACCGTAGCGGTTGCCTTCGCCGAACTTAACTGAAATATTTTCGAAAAGTGGCTTAGCGCCGAATTGTTGGGTGATATTTGCTGTGGAGATCAATGCCATTACCTTTTTAATGTGAAAAACGCCGCAACGTTACTTGTTCAGGGCTTTAACTGCAAGTATTGATTGCAATTACTGGCCATTAAGTGAGTGATAACCTAGCCAAATCATAGTTTGAACTGACTCACATTTTTGGTTTTCTATTTATCGCCGTAAAACCGTCGATTTTAAGGAAAAACAAAATATCGAACAGCGCACCATAATGGGCGGTATATAACGTCCCAAATCATGCCAACCATTGAATATATCGTATGCTGATTGGTCACAGTAAAAGCCAACCCGATCAACGCAACAGAAGACATAATAAAGATGCTCAAATACTAGCCTAATCCCTGACAATTTCATGACAAAATCGCTCGAAACAGGAATAAAGTACTCGCCCCCGACACGGGGTTGGATTTCACAAAGTCAGATTATCTAACTATAGTAATCCTAACCTCATAATTCTAAGAGACTTTTATGCGTTCACTATCGCGCTTCTTAATCCTCACTTTGGCCATTCTCTCTTGGCCTAGTCATGCCAACTTGGAATATGACTTACAATCTCAGCCGCAGGTATCCGATTCTGCTGTTGATCTCGATGATCGAATTGATTCGTTACCCGACCCCCTCTTTATGGAACCGTCGGACAGACGCCAAGTCAATATATTGCTCGCTGAAGTGCTACAAGTTCAAAAGCAGGAAATCAAAACCTTCGAGCAACAGATAAAAGCCTACAGAGCGAACAACGACGCCGATCAATGGTTTGCCGTTCAAACCAGTTACGTCACTTTGAATAGCTTGAATGTGAGCAAGCAACACCTGTTAGAGCAGACGAATTCCGCTAATAAAGAGCGCCTAACGGGTTTTGGCCCCTACGGCGTAACTCAATTTAAGCAAGAGTGGGAATTAACCAAGCTCAACATTGAGTATCTTGTTTATTTCCAAATTCGTAGCTTTAAAGCGCTTGTTAAAGACATCTTTATTTCGCCAGTGCCAGTGATTGGTGCCTCACTAAAAGTGTTATTCATCTACTTCGGTTTAGTGTGGTGGCTTGCCAACAGCACTCGTTTGATTGAGTTGTTAAGAATTAATTTTCTTGAAGCGAAAACGAACCCTCCATTTTTAGTACGTGTGATCTGGTACATCAGCCGCGCTGATCGTGCGATTGCTTGGTTAATTGCGATTACGCTTTCTCTAAGAGTGCTCTCCAGCATCCCTAGCCTGCAACACCTGATTTTCCTTGAGATCTTCACTTGGTGGATTCTAGGTGGTTCGATTGCTATCAGCTTTATTTTGGAATTTGCGTATCGTTTGGGCCGCACATCTAATCAAGAAGTGATTGCGCTGCGCCTATCGACCATTCGCCGTTATGTTTGGAGCTTCATTGTTGCGGGTGTGACTTTGCAAATATCGAGTATCACGCTAGGCAAAGGCACTATCTATAGCTGGATCTACAGCGCCCTATTTTTCTGGTTTGTACTGGTTACCATTTCAGTGCTTAGATTATGGCGTGCGAAAGTCTTCGATACGCTGCAACACATCTCTGATCGTCCGGTATGGGTGAACTGGGCAGTAAACCGCAAGGATACCTTCTTACTTAATATATTGGCGACGGCCATTGGCATCGTATGGTTGAGTGTTTACAACTTCCAACACCGCATCATGGCCTTACTGTCTAATTACACACTGTTTAGCCAAGCTTTGGCGTACCTGTTTAGAATTGAAGTGGCTAAGCAGTCTGACCTTGACAAGAATCAGCAAAACTTGGTTCGAATCAAAGGCGATCAAACCTATGAATACATTCTTCCGGGTAATATCGACAGCACGCTGATTGATTACGCCGGTGATGAGGTTAAGCAACTGTCTCGCTACTTGATGTCAGACAGCCCTGCTATCTGTATTGTTTCAGGTGAACGTGGTGTGGGCGCAACAACGCTGCTTTATACCCTGCTGCACAAAGTCTCTAACGCTGAACCTGTCTACGTAAGTTGCCCTTACGCTGGTTATCAAGAGCTGTTAGCGCATCTAGCGGTGAGCATCGGCTTGGAAGAAAAAGCGACTGAGATTCAGATCTTGGCTCACCTTCGTAAAAGCAAGACCACGTACTTGATTGCGATCGATAATGCACAACGTCTAGTTAAGCCAATGGTTGGCGGCTTGTCTGATCTGATACGTTTAACCAATCTACTGCGTCGTTCTAAAAAGAACCACCGTGTCGTGATATCGATCGCCAAATCAAGCTGGCGGTTTGTCGATCGAGCGCGTGGCGAACGTTTGCTGTTTGACTTGGTGTGTTTCCTTCCGCGTTGGACAGAGAAACAAGTCGGTGAGCTTCTAAATAGCCGTATTAATACGGAGCTTGAGAAGCCGTTATCGTTTGATGGTTTAGTAGTCCCTAAGCAATGGGACCAAGATGATATGAGTGAAGAAGAACGTGCACGCCAAGGCTTCTACCGAATCTTGTGGCATTACTCTGATGGTAACCCTACCGTTGCGTTGCGCTTCTTCCGACTCTCATTGAATCGAAACAAAGATACCGATCAAGCCGTGGTGCGCTTGTTCCATGTTCCAGAAGCACAAGAACTAGAAAACATGCCAAAACCTATGCTGGCTGTACTTCGTTCTATCGTACAACTGGAAATCGCTTCTCCGGAAGTATTGTCTGAATGTACACAGCTGAGCACGGCAGAGATAACGGGGATTCTGCGTTACTTTGAAAGCCGTGGTTATATTGGTTGGCATGAAGAAAAGGCTCGGATTTCTGAGCACTGGTTCCGCCATATTACGAACGTTCTCGACCGTCAACATCTACTGGTGAAGTAAAATGAAGAAGTTATTTATCCTACTATTTGTTGGCTTGGCAAGTGCTGTCAGTTTCCCGACCTTTGCGACGGAAGAGTTAGCTAACGTAGAAAACATCTCTAAAATAGCGAGCCTTGTGCGATGGAGCGGCGTGTTCTTCTCCATGATCGTTATTGCTGCGATGTGGTTATTGCTTAAGTTCATCAACTCGTTAGTGACCAGCTTTGGTAGTCAGTTCGTGCAATATCGAATGCTACTACAAAAACTGCAGTCGTTTACTCAGTTCTTCATCTATGTGAGCACCGGTCTTATCGTGTTCATGATGAGCTTTAGAATCAACGACCAAATACTGGCTTTGATTGGTGGTACCCTCGCCGTGTCAGTCGGCTTTGCGCTTAAAGATTTGGCAGCTTCATTCATCGCGGGCATCACGGTAATGATTGATAGACCCTTTCAAGTTGGTGACCGCGTCACGTTCGAAGGCAACTACGGAGATATCATTACCATCGGTTTGCGTTCAGTGCGAATGAGAACGCTGAACGATGACATCATTACCATTCCTAACAACAAGTTCTTAAATGAAGTGACCACCAGTGGTAACTACGGTGCGTTGGACATGCAGGTGGTGATTCCGTTTTACGTCGGTATGGATGAAGACATCACCCTAGCCCGTGACTTAATTCAAGAAGCTGCGTCTTCGAGTCGTTACATCCACTTACCGAAGCCTGTCACGGTTTTGGTTAAACAGACGATTACCGATAACTACCTAGCGATACAGCTAACCTGTAAGGCTTATGTTGTGGATACTGCGTATGAGAAGCTGTTTGAAACCGACATTACCCTGCGTGTGATGAAAGAGTTTAAGAAGCACAACATCAACCCACCGAAGATTTCAGTGGCAGCGCATTAGGCTTGATGCTTTTGACGTTAGTTTCTTATAGCAAATGACTAACCATAAATAAAAACACCTCCGAACTTATCTCAAGTGCGGAGGTGTTTTTTATGGGCTTTTTATCTTCAGCTCAGTTGTATTTAGGCTAAACCTTAAAGTATTTCAATTGCTCAGTAAGGTGCTCTGTGGTGTTCGCCATTTTCTGACTGTCTTCTGCGAGCGATTGTGAGGCCTGCAGCACTTCATTTGCAGCGAGATGAATACCAGTGACACTTTCACTCATTTTAGTGGCTACCGTGCTTTGCTGTTCCGAGGCCGCGGCGATCTGCGCGACCATGTCGTTAGCGTTATGCAGTTCATTCACAATCACATCGAGTTGTTGGCGAGTTTCGTTAGACGCGACAACGCTGTGGTCAACCTTCTCGTTACTGCTTTGCATTGCCTCAAAGGTACGTTCTGCTTGTTGAGTCAGTTTCTCAATCGTGGATTGCACTTCGTTAGTTGAATTTTGAGTGCGGCTAGCAAGATTTCGAACTTCATCAGCAACCACTGCGAATCCTCTGCCTTGCTCTCCTGCACGTGCCGCTTCTATTTCTGCGTTGAGCGCTAACAAGTTCGTTTGTTCTGATACATCACGAATCACACCAACGACTTGGCTTATTTCAGTCACGCCTGATTGCAGATCTCTGACTAAGTTATTCGCGTTACTTAATTTCATAGCTGACTGACTTTATTATTTGTTTTGATTATGGATTTCGGTCAAGGTATCAAAATTTCGTACAGTTCGGATGATATGCATCAAGATCAAAAGATATGCACTGTGCTACATAACCAAAAAGAGGTGCTCGTCAAACCGAAAGAGGTTGAGATTTGGTTTGCGATATATTAGTAGTGCAGAATTTTCGTGCTTGGGCTAAAACGTTCGTGTAATAGCCCAAGCGCGTTAGAAATATTATCAGATGATAATATCAGTGAATGAGTTCTTAGAACTTATAGGTTTGATACAAGCAATTGAGGTGTCGCTTTCTGTTGAAGATAGATACTAAAGCAACTTCCCTTACCTACCTCAGATTCAACTCGGATCTCGCCGCCAGTTTGGCTCAAGATACTCTGAGATACTGACAACCCTAAGCCCGTGCCATCTCGTTTGGTGGTATAGAAAGGCGAGAAGATACGTTTCAGTTGTTCTTCCTTAATACCGCAGCCTTCATCTTGAACATGAACGATAGCGCCATGAGACACACCATTTTCAACCCAGTCTTCACTCGAAATGGTTAACGTGCCCTGACCGTCCATTGCATGAATCGCGTTCATTTGTAGGTTAACCAGAATCTGTAGCAATTGGTTTCGATTGACCTCGACTGAGGTTTTAGCGTTCAGCTGCGATACGTACACAATGCCTTTCTTCTTCGCACCTGTTTTTACGAGCGTAATACTTTCATCCACTATTGGGTTGATATGTTGCCACGTAATTTCGTCTTGTACGCCGCCGTGACGGCTGTATTGAAGCAGGCTTCGTGTGATATTTCGAATTCGGTCAATCTGCTCCATGATCGCGTGGACTTCCTCATCTACACGGCTCACTTCATCGCCCAGTTCAAACTTCATCAGTTCAACGTTGCCAAGAATCACGGCGGTTGGGTTATTGATCTCATGAGCAATACCTGCCGTTAATTCACCTAACGCGGCCAGTTTTTCATTGACCACCAGCTTATCTCTGGCTTGATTGAGAAGCTTGATGTGCAGTTCAAGTTCTTCAGTTTTCTCTTTCAAACTCGCGGTACGAGAATGCACTTTGCACTCTAGTTCAGACGCCGCTTGTTGAATCTCTTGATTACGCTCGTGCAGTAGATCCAACATCTTATCGAACTGTTTAGCGAGCAGTGTCAGTTCGTGTTGATCATCCAAACCTAGCGTACCAATTCGCTTGTCTTGCCCCATCTGTACTAGCTTCACCACTTTATGAATGCGTTCGATTGGGTTGAAAAGATCACGTGCGCCACGGTGAACGATCAAACCGGATGCCAACAGAAGCAACACAATGGTAATGCTAATTTCGCCAAGGTTGGTTAAGTACGTTTCTATCAGCGGCCAAATCAAATAACCGGTGTAAAGCATACCAATCACATTATTAAACTGGTCATGGATTGGTTGGTAAGCTGTGATGTACCAAGCATCGTAAACATACGCTCGATCTAGCCACTCTTTACCTTCAATCAAGACTTTCGAGTGAACCTCGTGAGAAACACGTGTACCAATGGCGCGCCCTACACTGTCTTCACTGCTCAAAGGCACGTTGGTGCTAACACGAAGATCATCAAGGAAAACCGTGACCGTTCCTATATGACGATTAAAACCTTCTCGTTGTGGATAGATAAGGTTACTGATTTGGTCAACAAGTTGAGTACTGTTATTCAGTAAGATCCCACCATCCAGAAAACCAATCACATGATCATGTTCATCTTTGATGGATACAACGGTTCGGCTTACCAATCCGCGAGTCTCGACCTCTTGCCCGTTGAGCATCGGAACTTCCGCTTTTTTAGCGAGGTCACGATCGAGATAATTGAGTTCATTACGGCTTAAGACACTGAAAAATGAAGGCTTGTGAGTTAAGTTTAGATATTCGAGTTTCTTTTCCATGCTCTCGACACTGCGCCAGCGCAGAAAATCGAGCTCATAGCGAGATTTGTTCTCAGACACCCAGCGAGTTAGCTCTTCGTGTGAAAGATCACTCGCGAGTTTGGTTCGAAAGTTATAAGACTCGGCGAACGCACGAACGTTGTATGCTTGCTGATTTTGGATCAGGTGAATACTGTTATCGGCAACATCCAAGCGTTCATCAACATCAATCAGAGCGCCCTGCCACGTGTAACGTATTGACCAATACAGTGTGATAGCCACAAGCGCGCACAAGGTCAGAATGATCGGAGCTGATGTTAGGAATAATAATCGGTAGCGAACCATGGTTTTGAATCGGAACGCCCACTTTGACCACCAACGACGTCTAATCGGCATATTCAGAGCCTTCTGTGTTCCAATCTTTGTACTTACGCTCTAGCGTTTTACGTGCGACGCCAAGATCTCTTGCAGCTGCCGATTTATTGCCATCATGAAAACTAACCAGCTGTTCTATATGAGATTTTTCTACTTCTTTGAGTGTCCAAGTGTTTGGATAACCCTCGGCAGCGTCTGCATTATTCAAGTTTGGCATTTCCGCACCATGTGACACCGTCACTGAAATGCTAGCGGGAACAGGATCACCATTAATCTCGCGCCAATAGTGTGCTGGTGGCTTGTCTAAAAGAATGCATCGTTCGACTAAGTTTTTAAGTTCACGAATATTTCCCGGCCATTCGTATTCGTTCAACGCCAAGATATCTTCATGTGCCCAATTTGGAACTGGCATGCCAAGCTCGCTCGATAAAAGACGAGTAAAGTATGGAACAAGTTCAATCAGGTCTGACGGGCGCTCTCTCAATGGCACCACATCAATCTTAAGTACATTGAGTCGGTAGAACAGATCGCGGCGGAAGTGCCCTTTATCGACCTCTTCTTGAAGATTTCGGTTGGTCGCCGCCACCACTCGTACGTCAACGGAAATTTCCTTTTCGTTACCGACTGGACGAATGGTTCTTTGCTCTAACACGCGTAGCAATGCAGCTTGCATTGGCAGTGGCATTTCACCAATTTCATCAAGGAACAAGGTGCCACCACTTGCGACTCGGAAAAGACCTTCACGGTTTTTCTTCGCACCAGTAAATGCGCCTGATGTATGTCCAAACAGTTCACTTTCTAGAAGCTCTGGAGCAATCGCACCACAGTTGATTGGCACAAATGGACCTGTGCGTTTACTGGCTTCATGTACACCACGAGCAACCAGCTCTTTGCCGGTACCCGACTCACCTTCTATCAAGACGGACGCTCGAGACGGTGCAAATTGACTGATCAGCAATTTAAGTTGTTTGGTCTTGTCTGAATTGCCAATCAGTTCAGTCTTGATATGACGACTCACATCACGCTTCAACGCGTACTGCATTCTTTGGTCGAGTCGCTTATCCATACAACGCAGAACCGCTTGTATCATCTGTTCGAGGTTGAACGGCTTAAGAATAAAATCTGAAGCACCAAGCTTAAGCGCGGATATGGTCATCTCTAGATCGGCATAACCCGTCATGAAAATCACATCGGCGCGTTTGTCGTTGTCGTTAAACGCCTCTTCCCACTCAATGCCAGATCGGCCTGGTAGGTTGATATCAAGGACAATCAGATCAAAATGTTCGCTCGAACGCAGCGTTTCAGCCTCTTCAACCGATCCTGCGCTCGACACCTTGCCAAAGAACTTACCTAGTGCTTTCTTTAAGATAGCCTGCATACCCAATTCATCATCGACCACCAAAACGGAAAAGGCCTGATACTGAGTCAATGTGTTCGGGTTGAGATTGGATGCAGATGAACTAGGTAAAGACATAATGATTAGCCGGTGAGAAAAGTTGGGACAGAGTGTACCAATTAACCTTTTCTCCAACAGGGACAATGTGCGACATTTTGTCCTAGCTCATGTTTTGATTCATTTTAACGGGGTAAAAGACTCAGTTTTGTCCGAAATAACAGCAATTTAATGAAATCTGATGCATTATTTGTTGGCATTAAGATTGCTTATAAGGTGTAGATTTCTAATTACAACAATTAGCGTCTTATGCACATGCCCTCTTTGAGCCCTTTAAAATTGAAGGCATGTCATTCATTTATAACAGAATGGACATAATAATAATGAAAGCAATTCCCCTAACTATTGCAGCTCTATCTATCGTCAGTTACACGGCTAGCAGCGCGGAAGACACCACTCATATTAAGTTGGCGACAACCACAAGTACTTATCACTCTGGTCTACTGGACTACTTATTGCCTGAGTTCGAAAAAGATTCTGGTATCAAGGTTGATGTTCTAGCTGCGGGTACCGGTAAATCACTTCGCATGGGCGAAAATGGTGATGTTGATTTGGTAATGACTCACGCACCAAAAGCTGAAGCGAATTTCGTAGAAAAAGGCTACGGCGTTTTACCTCGTAAGCTGATGTACAACGACTTTGTGATTGTGGGCCCTCAAAGTGACCCAGCAAAAATTGAATCTCAAAAAGCAGTGGCAGATGTGTTCAAAGCGATCGCGACTAATAACGTGACGTTTGTGTCTCGTGGCGACGACTCTGGTACTCATAAGAAAGAGATGGGCATTTGGGCGCAAACTAAAATTGAACCAAACTTTGGTGGTTACCGCAGTGTTGGTCAAGGTATGGGCCCTACTCTGAACATGGCGTCAGAGATGCAAGGCTACACCATGACAGACCGTGGTACTTGGTTGGCTTACCAAAATAAACTGGATCTAAAAATCCTTTTCCAAGGTGACAAGAACCTCTTCAACCCTTACCAAGTGATTCTGGTTAACCCTGAGCGCTACCCAAGCATTAACTACCAAGCAGCGAAAGTATTCAGTGATTGGTTGGTTAACCCTAAAGGTCAGAAACTGATTAACGACTTTAAACTGCATGGCAAACAGCTGTTTGTAGCGAGCGCAGAGTAGTTTTTCGTCAGCGTAGATTCGTTTATAACAAGCTGAGAATGGTTTGTTGTAAGTACTAATTCCAATTAGCACTACGCTTAACTAACCAGTTAACTGAAGCATTTAAAGAAACAATAGCTGGCCAATATAGGCTCAATAATATTGTGTCAGCTATGATTAACATCAGTCATTACCGATAAAGACCTATTATCGATTCACACGAGATACTTCATGACCCTATGGCAAACAACGATTGATGCAATGAACCTACTAGTGAGTTTTGACCACGAATTGTGGAAAATCGTCGCGGTATCCTTCAGCGTATCTTTGTCCGCCATCTCATTGGTGATTGTTCCTGCAATCCTTATGGCTTTCTTATTGGCTTATACCGAGTTCCCCGGGAAATGGGCTCTGCTTTCAGTGATCAACACCCTGCAAGCGATCCCTACTGTGGTTATCGGTTTGTTGATGTACATGATGCTTTCTCGCTCTGGCCCGTTAGGTGATTGGCAATTGCTGTTCACCCAAAAGGCGATGATTCTAGGTCAAATGGTGATCTGTTTCCCTATCCTAGTTGCGATGATGCATGGCGCTCTGCAGGCCAGTGACCGCCGTGCGGTAGAAACAGCGCGCACACTTGGCGTATCAACAACACGCGTGGCGTGTACCTTGATTTGGGAAACGCGTTTTCCTCTGTTGGCTGCAACCATTGCTGCCTTCTCTCGTATCGTGACAGAGGTAGGTTGTTCAATGATGGTAGGTGGCAACATTATGGGGATGACAAGAAACATCCCAACAGCTATTGCCATGGAAAGCCACAAAGGCGCATTTGCTCAAGGCGTCGCCCTCGGTATGGTGTTATTAGCATTGGCATTAGCCCTTAACTTTTTCCTTTCCAGTGTGAGAGGAAAAGGCTATTTAAGAACTTAGGAACGCTGTCATGAGTATAAAAATAACAACGCAGCAAATTTCAATGCGCTACAAAGAGCGTGTTTTGTTCCACATTCCCGAATTGTCGATCGGCCCCAACGATGCCATTTATCTCAAAGGAGATAATGGTGTGGGTAAAACGACCCTACTTAAAATATTGTCTGGATTGATTCAGCCCAGCTCTGGCCGCATTCAGTCTCCGACACAAAGCTGGCAGCAGATCTTATTCCCTAGGCTCAAGTTCAAAGACATTATCTACCTGCATCAAACCCCCTATCTTTTTGATGGCTCGGTGTACCAAAATGTCGCTTATGGCATTCGCTTTAACAAAGAGAGCCAAAAAGATAAGCGAGCTCAAATAATTAATGCATTGAGAATGGTAGGTTTAGAAACCCTGGCAGATGAGCATATTTCTGTGTTGTCTGGCGGTGAGCGTCAACGCGTAGCAATGGCTCGAGCTTGGATTCTTAAGCCTTCAATCTTGCTTATGGATGAACCAAGTGCTTCTTTAGACAAAGAATCTATTGAAAGATTGGTGATAATGGCCGAAGATCTTCTTCAAAGAGGCGCGAGTTTAGTCATCACCAGTCACCAAACTAACGCGTTAACCGATTTATGTAAGAAGCAGTGGTGGATCAAAGACAATACTTTGACCGAATCGCCGCTTCTGCAAGTTATTCAGAAAGATAAAGCACAAGAGAATATTTATGCTGCTTCCAACGCAAACTAGTTGGGTTATTTTGGCTGGCGGACAGGCCAGCCGCATGGGCGGAAAAGATAAAGGACTTGTTGAGCTCAACGGTTCTCCGCTTATTCAATACGTTATAAACAAGCTGTCACAGCAAGATGTCAGCATCACTATCAATGCCAACCGTAACTTAGACAGTTACCAAGCATTTGCTCCGGTTGTTTCCGATTCCTTCCCTGACTATCCAGGTCCATTGGGCGGCATTCATGCTGGCCTTAAAAACGCGAGTACAGACTGGGTCGGCTTTGTCCCTTGCGACAGCCCACAAATCAGTGACGACCTTGTTGAGCGTTTTTGTTCTGCAGTTAAAGAAGACAGCGACATTCTTGTCGCGCATGATGGCGAATTTAAGCAACCTGTATTCACCCTATTCCACAAACGTGTTCTACCAAAGTTAGAAGCGTTTTTGGAACGTGGTGATCGTAAAATCATCTTGCTATACAAAGAGTGTGTTACCGAATACGTTGATTTCAGCGATTCTCCTAACTGCTTTGTTAATCTCAACACGCCAGAAGAACTCACCCAATTCGGAACGCTTCAATAATGAAAGATTCTAAACAACGCCCTAACCTTCCTTTATTGGGCTTTGCTGCTTATAGCGGTACAGGCAAAACGACCGTACTTGAAGCCCTGCTTCCTCTGTTGACTGATGCGGGTTTAAAAGTTGGCGTGTTAAAACATGCTCACCACGATTTTGATGTCGATAAGCCGGGTAAAGACAGTTACCGCTTACGTAAAGCGGGCGCGAACCAAATGTTGATTGCTTCTCGTAATCGTCACGTGATGATGACAGAAACACCAGAAGCCGAAGCAGATTTTTATTACCTGCTGACTCGATTTGATACCAACACGCTTGATCTGATTTTGGTTGAAGGCTGTAAGAACATCGCCTTCCCTAAAATTGAACTGCACCGAGATGAAGTGGGCAAACCTTGGTTATATCCAAACGATAACAACATTATTGCTATCGCGGCAGGCAGCCAAGTTGAATCAGAGCTGCCACAAATGGCGATCAGCGACTTAGAAGCGATTCGTGATTTCATCATCGATTACGCGCAGTCCTTTGACCTTGTCTCTACAACAGGCAGAGCCGTGTCATGCTCATCTTCAAAAGACGCAGCGCCAGCTGTTTGTTGTGATTCGTTCTCTCCTGCAGGTTTAACCGTTACTCAAGGCCAACAAAAGATTGTTGATAGCATTGACGCACTCGATCTCACAGAGAGTGTTGAATTACTGCAAGGCTACGGCCGCGTGCTGGCTGAAGATGTGATTTCGCCAATCAACGTTCCTCAGAATACCAACTCTGCAATGGACGGTTATGCAATTCGTAGTGAAGATCTAGAATTGGACAGTTACAACATCGTTGCTGAAGTCATGGCGGGTCACAGCTACGAGCAAATCGTGCAACAAGGTGAAGCCGTTAAAATCATGACCGGCGCACCAATGCCAGAAGGCGTTGATGTTGTCGTGATGCGTGAACAAGCCGTCCAAGATGGCGATAAAGTTAGCTTCCCTGATGCTAAAATCTCGGTTGGACAAAATGTCCGTATGGCAGGTGAAGATTTAGAAATCGGCCAACCTGTCTTTACACGTGGCACACGCATTGAAGCGCCAGAAATGGGCATGATGGCGTCGTTAGGTTTTAGTACCTGCCCTGTTCTGCGTAAAGTGAAAGTGGGTGTGTTCTCTACGGGTGATGAAGTTCAAGCGCCGGGTCACGAGCAAAAACCAAACTCTATCTATGACTCAAATCGTTTTACTATTATCGGCATGCTTCAAAAGCTCGGCTGTGACATCGTCGATTACGGCATCATTGAAGATGATGAGCAGAAGATGATGGATGTGCTGCATTCTGCGTCGCTTGAAACCGATATGGTTTTGACTTCTGGTGGTGTGTCTGTTGGTGATGCGGATTACATCAAGCTTGCGTTAGATAAACTGGGTGAAATCAACTTCTGGCGTATCAACATGCGTCCAGGTCGCCCATTGGCTTACGGTAAGATTGAGAACAAGCCGTTCTTTGGTTTACCGGGTAACCCTGTTGCTGTGATGGTGTCGTTCATTAACTTTGTTGAGCCTGCGATCCGCAAGCTTCAAGGTCAAACGAACTGGACACCAGTAAAAGCAAATGCTGTAGCAACTGAACAACTGCGCTCACGCCAAGGCCGTACTGAATTTAGCCGTGGTGTGTTCTCGATGAATGAATCTGGCGTGCTTGAAGTGAAAACAACGGGCAAGCAAGGTTCAGGTATTCTGCGTTCAATGAGTGAAGCGAACTGCTTAATCGAAATCTCTCCAGCAGTTGATACTGTGAAAGTTGGCGAGACAGTGACGATCATTCCTCTGCAAGGTCGTGTTTGATTCAAAGCTCAAACACCTAAATTGACTTAGCTGCTTTTTAATTGACTTAGAAGCTCATTGCTAAGACATAGACGAAGCCCCTTCTATCGAGCTTTCGATGTTAAGGGGCTTTTTGTTCTTTTCGTTTCGTGAAAGACAACCTGTTCGTTGCCTAAAAGACAAATAGCTTAAATTACGCTAAACGTTAGAACGATAATCTTAAGATTTCTTATCATAACCTTGAGCCACGTACTGTTTTTATGTAGAGTGCGCGCAAAGTAATAATTCTATTGGAGAGCATCATGGCTCGTACCATTCTGTACACTTACAAAGACGAAGACAAAGAGTTACTGTTTTCGAAACAAGAACACCGCACGATCCAAGAAGCTGTAGCTGCAGCCGAAGGTATCGACATCACTGAGTACCTAAAAACTGAGCAACAGCTTGAGTTTATTTCTGATACTAAAGCGGTTCGTAACTACCAAGACAACTATTTCCGCAAGCTTGGCTTTACTAAGCTTACGTTGAAGCAAAAAGACAACCTTGGTGTTGGTAAAAAGAAGAAGTAAGCCCTCTGGCTTCTTTTTCTCGTTCTGTAGTTTCTTGCTTTTCGTTTGCACTTGAGAGCTAAGAAGTTAAGAGCTAAAGAAACGGAAACACCGAACAATAAAAAATGCCGCAACCTCTTTTGAGATTGCGGCATTTTTATTTATGCTTTTAACTATCTAACCTTAATTAGCTTAACGGTAAGTAATGATTACTTAATGTTAAGGAATGCTGCGCCACGAACGCCACCTGAATCACCGTGCTTCGCTTTGATGATCTTTGGACATTTCGCTACAGACAATAGGTATTTAGGAACACGCTTTGGCATCTCTTCGTAGATAAGTTCGAAGTTTGAAAGTCCACCACCTAGTGCTACAACATGCGGGTCAAGTGCAGTAAATAGGTTTGCGAAACAGATAGCCAATAGTTCCATGAAACGGTCAACGTGCTCAGCTGCTTTTGCTTCGCCTTCGTTGTACGCTTGGATGATTTCAATCGCTTTCTTTTTCTCACCGAAGTAGTGCTCATAAATCAGTTCAAAGCCGCGACCAGATAGGTAGCTGTCTAAACAACCTTTCTTGCCACAACCACAGCCTAGTAACGGTGCGTTGTCGCCAAGGTGGAACCATGCATCAATAGGAAGACGCATATGGCCGAGCTCGCCAGCAACGTGGTTACGTCCTGAAAATACTTTGCCATCAAAAACCAAACCACCACCAAAACCAGTACCTAGAATTAGGCCAGCTACTGATGGTTCATCTTTCAATTCATCATCCCACGCTTCAGACAGCGCAAAACAGTTCGCATCGTTCTCGATTTTAACACTACGACCAATCAGCGCTTCTAAGTCTTTGCGTAATGGCTTACCTGTTGAAGCCGGTACGTTAACAACAAGCATAGTGCCGTCGTCCGCATCTTCCATGCCTGGAAGACCAAGGCCAATTTTGCCTTCGCAAGAGAATTCGCTATCGTATTTTTTTACCAAACCGGCAATCGTATCAAGTAGCAGTTGATAATCTTCAGTAGGCGTTGGTACGCGTTCGGTTGCTACTCGCTCAAGTTTTTCATTGAACGCACCAAACTCAATTTTTGTGCCGCCAACATCAAAGCCGTAATACATGAAATCTCTCCAATTTTTCCCTAAATTCGGGCAAATAAAATTTTTAAATTAAACAACTAGGAAGCATTATCCATAACACTCCCCCTACAAACCGTGATAGATAACAAACTTATCTCGTGTTCGAATCTGTTTGAACAACAAGTCAGCACAAAGCGGTTAAAGGTTAGAGTGACGTCTCACTTTTAGTATGCTCTATGAAAGCATTCAGGCTTGGTTTGGTTGGATCGGACTTATAACGCGTCTTACTCAACATGTAGCTTTCACGAAATGCTTCAAACCATAGCTGTAAAGTCTTAGCGCCCTGTTCTTCACCGGCTTGTTTCAAAACTAAGCTCGCTACTTCGGCCGTTGATAGATGTTGTTCGTTGTCTGACTTACGCATCATGTATTGAGAAACCGATTCCGGCTCAATCGACAACACCGGTAAATCTTGCAGATACTCTGAGCGACGGAAGATACGTCGTGCTTCGCGCCAACTGCCATCAATGAAAATCAGCAATAGTGTTTTGTTTGGGTCACGCATTTGTGGCAGATCTTGAACTACGCGCGTTTTGTCGTCGGTATAGTCTTCAGGGAATACGATCACAGGTTGGTATTTGTCATCTTTGAGGACATCCAACATCTCTTGATTTGGCTCAGTGCGATGCCAAAGGTAGGCGTAACTGTCTTTAACCGTATCAACAATCAAACGGCCGGTATTACTTGGCTTTAAGATTTCGTTGTCTGACAAGATCAACATAGTCGCGACGTTCGTATCAACGTTAGGTTGATGCTCACAGATACAGCTGTCTTGTTTGATTTTGCAGAATTCACATCGCACGACTTTACACCCGCGCGCATTAAACGGTTTGGTAGCAATGGATAAACGATGTTGATATAAACGGTGAAAAGCGTGGATTCTCATGGACAATAACGATAACTCTAGAAAAGTGGCACGATTGTACTTACAGTGTCCTTAGAATGATAGAAGGAATTCCCATGCAAGACCCATCACTGCTTCGCCTTGTTTGTTTTATTGTCGTTTTTGGATTGTGTGCGCTTTGGGAATACCGTTTTCCGCGTAAAACACTGACTCAAAACAAGTGGTTTCGTTGGGGAAACAACTTTGCGCTGGTCGCTTTGAACAGCTTTCTATTAGCCACTCTGATTCCTATTGCAGCATTCCAAGCGGCGGTCATTGCGCAAGAAAACCAATGGGGTCTGTTCAATACCCTGTCACTTCCGAAAGAACTCACCATTCTGGTCTGCGTATTACTGTTAGATTGCGCCATTTACCTGCAGCACTTGGTGTTTCACCGTGTTCCTTGGTTGTGGAAGCTACATCGAGTTCACCATGCGGACCTAGATATTGATGTCACAACCGGAACGCGCTTTCACCCTATTGAGATGATTCTTTCAATGCTCATCAAAGTGAGTTTGGTGATCGCACTTGGTGTGCCTGTCATTGCGGTCGTGATATTTGAAATTGTTCTTAATGCGAGTGCGATGTTTAACCACAGTAATGCACGTCTTCCGCTATGGTTCGATAAACGATTGAGAAAAGTGGTTGTGACACCAGACATGCACCGCGTTCATCACTCAGTCATTGTTAAGGAAACGCACTCAAACTTTGGCTTCTTTTTATCAGTGTGGGACATCTGGTTTAAAACTTACCGCGCCCAACCCAAGCTTGGTCATGACAAGGTGCATATTGGTGTTCCCGAGATTCAAGATGGTAAAGAGCAACGGCTAGATTTAATGTTACGTCAGCCATTTGCACGATTCCCGACAACGAAAGATTAAGTTCGAATTCAGTTGAGTCTCAAGCTTATATTGAGACCAACCTTAGCTTAATACCAAAGTTATCTTAATCCGAAAACAAAACGCCCTTAGATTCTTGTGAGAACTTAAGGGCGCTTCTGTATCGATAGTCGTTATAAGCGTAGTTAATGATTAAGTACTGCTAGTGCTTAAACTCTTTCGCACACTAGCTTAACTATCACGCTCGTCTATTTCAGCACGTACTTATGAAGCATGGCTTGTTGGTGCCCTGCTATCTCTCCGACTTGCTCTGAACTCTCGATCATAGATTCAAGTTGCAGCTTAGTATTCTCGCCCTGCTCAGATACTCGAGTGATTGAATGGGTAACATCGACAGTTGCACGAGCTTGTTCTTCGGTAGCCACCATGATTTGCTCAACACGCCCTTTGATCTGGCTAACCGCAAATTCGATTTTCTCGAAGGCTTGTCTTACATCGCCACTGGTTTCCAGTGCATTGGCCATCTCACTTCTCGATTCCGTTACAGAAGCACGTGAGCGATCTGCTGCCGCTACTAGTTCGTTCATCATGCTACGAATATTGGTGGTTTGCTGGGATGTGCCGCTCGCCAATTTACGCACTTCGTCTGCAACTACCGCAAAACCTCGACCTTGTTCACCTGCTCGCGCCGCTTCTATCGCAGCGTTCAGTGCCAATAAGTTGGTGTTTTCAGCGATACCACTGATCATGTCGACCATTTCACGAATCTGTTTCACTCGACCATCCAAGTCAGCCATCGACTCTTCACTCATGCTAAGAGAGTGCTCAAGTGCTTGTAATCGTTGTTGGTTAAGGCCAACCACTTGGCTGCCATTCACTGACTCATCTTCTGCTATTTGAGCATCGTCGTTCGATGCGTTAGAGATACGAGCAATCTCACCAATCGATGCTTCCAGCTCAGTAATGGTGGTGATCATATTCTGAAGTGATTCGTTCTGCTCGTTCAAGCTCGAATTGGTTTGCTCTGCAGCGTCGTGGCTTACTTCTGCCGTTTGATAAAGCGTCTCACAGTTGCGCGTTACTAAACGAACCGAATCTGCGGTTGAATCAACGACCGTATTGAGTTTTGAAGTAATAACTTGCAGCTCTAGCGGCCCCAGTAATTCACTCTGTTTAGAGAAGTCATGATCTGCCAGTGAACTCAACTGTTGAGTTATGTTTTTAAGCCCTTTATTCATCCAACGGCGTAACACGAACCATGAAATCACAATGATTACGGCAATCACTAGCCCGCTGATAAACAACACACGATCAATATTGGTGATGGTTTGATTTACAACCAGTTCACTTTCATCAATCAGGTGGGAAGCGGTGGAAGACAGCTGATTCAATGTGCTAATGACGGTGTTCGCTAAGTTAATGACTTGCGTTAAGTTTTGCTCTTGCTGCTGAACCAGTTCGAGTTTCAAGAGGATCTGTTTGATCACGCCTTCTTCGGTAAAGCCTTCTTTCACCATCTCGTAAGGCGCCGTCAAGCTCGCGAACTCAACGATGTCTGGATGCCAATCGGCAAAATCGCTGTAAGCCAAGTTAAGGCCTGCGATTCGGTTTCTCAATTGACGGTATTCGTCTTGTGCTTTATCAATGTCAGGTTGCATCATCAACATCAAGAAGGTGTTCGCCATAGCAGACGCACTGGATGTGAATCGGTTCGCTGCATCGCTCGCTTCTGGGTTGTCTTCAACCAAGAATGAGCTGATTCGATTCATTTCTGGTCCGATAGATCCAACGCCATAACGGAACTCGCCCATTTTACTGTCGATCAGATTTTGCTTACTTTGAATTTCGATCTGTGCCAGCAGTACCGTGTTGGTCATGGTTTGCAGTTGCGCCATGTCATCGACAAGGTTTTGTTGTTGCTCTAAAGAGATTGCATCAGGAAAAGATTGGGAGATAAAAAGGAGTTCCTCTAGCGTGGTATTGCTCTCTGTAGCGAGTTGGTCAATTGAGCCCCTTGTGGCATTCAGTGTATCTAAGTCGGTTGATTGGGTGCTGTAAGTGAGAAGTTTTACTTGTTCTAATACGCTTTGCGTTAATTCGGCGTTATGTAGAGCAAGGGGTAATGCTTGTTCCGAGAGTGCATCAAAATGTCCCCCGACCCGTTCAACGCCCCGAATGCTAACCATTGATAAAAAAGTAACAAGTAAAAGAATGGAAATAAATACAGCAGTGACGGTTTGAATGAGCGAGAATGTATAACGTGAGGGTTTTATTGATAAATTTGTGTCGGGCATGTGAAATCCAGTTTGACTACGAAAAGAGATATCCTTAAGTTAGGTCGTATACTAGAAGTCCTTGATGACGTTTTTATTTCAGTTTTTTGTCAGAAGAGTTACATATGAAAATCAGAAAAATGGCTGTAGTTACAATAACTTTAGCAACATTGGCTGCTTGTAGCTCGTCACCTTCGCCTTCTCAGCTTAGTCAAACCGCACAGAAACCCCTATCAAAGTCAGAACAATTGACTACAAACGCTTATATGAGCGTGTATGAACAGTGGAAAGGCGTGCCATACCATTTCGGTGGGACCTCATTTCGAGGTATAGATTGCTCTGCTTTTGTTCAAATCGCCGTGCAAAATGCGACTCAACAAGCTCTACCAAGAACCACAAAAGACCAGAGTAAAAAGGGAAAAGAAATTGCGTATGGGCAGGCAACAAGCGGTGACTTGGTGTTTTTCAAGACTTCGATGACGGTGCGACATGTAGGCATTTATTTAGGAAACAACCAATTTCTACATGCCTCGACATCGAAAGGTGTCATTATTTCTAGGTTAGATAACCCTTACTGGGCATCCAAGTTTTGGCACTTTAGGCGTTTATAGCGGTTCGAAAGATAAACCGCTGAGCGAGGTAACTCTAGAAAGATACGACTTAAACGCCCGTTGTTATTATGCTGATTAATTACGACGATAAATGAGCAAACAAACCGTTAATCGTATTTAGCAACAGCAGTATCAAACAGGTTCTTCACTAACGCGATGTACTCATCGAGGAATACAATTTGTTCGTTAGTCGCTTTCTTAGCCCACACACCCGCTAATACTTCACCAAGATCCGCTACTACGGCATCTGCTTCTTTCAAAAGTTGAAAACGAACGCTCGAATGCAACTCTGGGTTTTGCTCGAAAATAGCCATGATGTTTGTTGAAATCATGTCGGTAACAATGTCTTCGACACTTTCGTTTCCAGTATCACCATTACTATTGGTAAACACATCAAGGTTGAATGATAGGTGCTCGATTAAAGCCAAATAGCCATCGGTTTCTACAACCACAATAATTCTCCGTTTTAAGCTCTAGAGCAGATTAATACGTACTTGCCTAATACTATGTAAATGAAGCTATTTGTCATCACTTTATTGCCCAAAACCACATTTAAATGATCCTAGTTAGTATTTCAGCTTAAAATTAAATCGATATAGCTTTATGTGGTATACCTGCCTACTTACGACATAAGTAAATTCACGCTAAAGAAGTGTAAGACAAACTTTGAAGCAAAGTATTGCGCCAGTTAACAATAGCCCTTTCAACTTACTCTAAAAGCTCATTTGATTTAGTCGCTAGACAATAACAAGCTCAAACCTCTTTTCCAGTTTGTGGCGTTCAAAACCGTTTCGATTGTGAGACCAGTTCCAAACTATTTCATCACGTCAGGTTTTCAATTTATGTTTGTATTTCAAAGAGCTTGAATCAGTTCGAGTTCACAATTCGGCCAATTGATTCTACGTAAGATGAAGAAGAGCTAAGAACATTGACGAGTGCGTCTATAAATTGTTCAGATTTATCCTAAACTATTGCTATTAAACAAACAGTATTTCTAACCTTCAATCTTTTTAACTTTCAGTCTTTGAGGATTTCCTATGTGGCAGGCCATTTCTCAACAACTTTCAGATACTCTTCTATTTAACTTTCAGATTACTGAACGTACCAAGGTTTCTGGTGGCGACATTAACGATTGCTATATGATCAGCGATGGTAATGAGCGTTACTTTGTGAAAGTGAATCAGCGAGAATTTTTACCTAAGTTTGAAATTGAAGCTGAGAACTTACGCTTGTTAAGAGAAACCTCCACTGTTTACGTTCCTGAGTTGGTGCTTATTGGCAAAACCAAAGAGTGCTCGTTCATTATTCTGAATTACTTGCCGACCAAACCGCTCGAGACGGGCAACAATAGCTTCGATTTCGGCGTTCAGCTTGCGCGGCTTCATCAATGGGGCGAGCAAAAAGAGTTTGGTTGCGACCAAGACAACTATATCGGCAGCACACTTCAACCCAACCCTTGGCATAAGAAATGGGGTCGCTTTTTCTCTGAGCAACGCATTGGTTTCCAACTGCAACTGCTCAAAGAGAAAGGCATCGAGTTTGGTGATATCGATGACATCGTTGATGTGGTGAATATGCGTCTTGCTGGCCACAACCCTCGCCCTTCTTTGCTTCATGGGGATCTTTGGAATGGCAATGTAGCAAATTCAGCCTTTGGGCCAATCTGTTACGACCCGGCTTGTTACTGGGGGGACCATGAATGCGATTTGGCATTAACGGAATTGTTTGAAGGTTTCCCTAAAGAGTTTTATGAAGGTTACCAGAGCGTCAATCCACTCGACGTTGGCTATACTGATCGGAAAGACATTTACAACTTGTACCATCTTCTTAACCACTGCAATCAATTTGGCGGCGAATATTTAGCACACACTGAAGCATGCATTCAGAAGATACAGGCCGTTTAATACCAATTACAGCTGTTTATAACCGAATACGATTGGTATCAGTTACTGTGAGGAGAATTTGCCATGCATAAATACACAGAGAAACATGTCTCCTGTCCGCATTGTGGGCACGGTATTAACATCACGCTTGATGCATCTAATGGTAGCCAAGACTTCTATGATGATTGTCCAGCGTGTTGCAATGCCATTCATTTGGATATGCAGGTTGACGAAGTAAGAGACAGAATCAACCTTTCGATTGATGCCGATGATGAACAAGTATTCTGACAATCAGTTTCTCGTTTAAACCATGATCAAAAAAGAGCACCTCACGTGCTCTTTTTTAATTTGGTCATCGGTGTGATTTTATTGCCACCGATTAAATGCGCTTAGTGGCTATTTCTGGTTCGCTAATACACGCTCGACAGTATCAACAATCGCTTGTGTTTGAGGATCAAACTCAATGTTTACTTGGTCGCCTACTTCACGGCCGCCAAACAGAGTACGATTCAGTGTTTCTGGGATCAGGTGAACAGAGAAACGGTTCTCTTCCACTTCACCAATCGTCAATGAACAACCATCAACGCCGATGTAACCCTTACTCAACACATACTTCATTGATTCTTGAGGCAGCTCAAACCAAAGCGTACGGTTGTTTTCTGTTTTAATCACATCGACTAGGTTAGCCATCAGAGTAATGTGGCCAGACATGCTATGCCCGCCAATTTCGTCACCAAACTTTGCTGCACGCTCAACATTCACTTTGTCACCAACATTCAGTTGGCCTAAGTTCGTCAATCGCAATGTCGCTTGCATTAAATCAAAAGCAATCTGGTTACCTGAAATTTCCGTTACCGTTAAGCAACAACCGTTATGAGCTACTGAAGCACCAATGGCTAATCCTTCAACCATTTCATCGCTTAGCTCAATGGTATGAGTTTGAAACGACTCTTTTTTGTTGATAGCAACCAGTGTTGCCATGCCTTGAACGATACCTGTAAACATAAGATTCCTATTTAGTATTCTAGGGCGTGTTGACCTTTCGCGGTTAAATTTTGTTCGGATGGGGACGCCTAGTCAAAAACGTTTTAATCGCGGCGAGGGGGAAGTAGCCTAGCATCCTAAGCAAATCTCCCTCAACAAAGAGTAAAACGCTTTTTGCGGGGGCGCCCAGCTCGAACCCTTCGGGCAGCGTTTGCTGGTCATTTTTACTACGTTATCGGCTTCTCATGTAGGCTAGCTACACATCAAAGCCTCTGCCTTGTATAAAGGCCCAGCAACTCGCTGCAAAAATCAGCTCGAAAGATCAACACGCCCTAATAACAGTTTTTCATAGCAGTTATTGTGACATTTCTTTATGATTCGTCCAGTGGAAGCTTAAGATCATTGTCTCTGATTCCTTCAGAATGTCCTTTCCTACACTATTATTCTAATTTTCCCTCTTATTTGGAGTTGTTTGTGCATCGTTACAAAGAAGAATCCTCGAATCTAATCAAACTTGCGACCCCAGTATTGATCGCATCCGTTGCACAAACTGGAATGGGTTTTGTTGATACCGTAATGGCCGGTGGCGTAAGTGCTATCGATATGGCGGCGGTTTCGATTGCAGCAAGTATCTGGCTACCATCAATCCTATTTGGTGTTGGTCTATTGATGGCGTTGGTTCCTGTCGTTGCACAACTGAATGGTTCTGGTCGACAAGTAAAAATTCCATTCGAAATTCAACAAGGCGCATTTTTAGCGCTCGTCATCTCCCTTCCAATCATTGGTGTGCTTTTTCAAACACAATTGATATTGGAGTGGATGGACATTGAACAACTCATGGCGGAAAAGACCATCGGCTATATGAATGCGGTGATGTTTGCTGTACCTGCGTTTTTGTTGTTCCAAACATTGCGAAGCTTTACCGATGGTATGTCTTTAACCAAGCCTGCGATGGTGATTGGTTTTATTGGCTTGCTATTAAACATCCCGCTGAACTGGATGTTCGTATACGGAAAACTTGGTGCTCCTGCTCTGGGTGGTGTTGGCTGTGGCGTTGCAACGGCTATCGTATATTGGGTGATGTTTACACTACTGTTCGCTTACGTTTTAACATCAAAGCGTTTGGCGAAAATCAACATCTTCGGTACGTTCCATAAACCGCAACTTAAAGCTCAAATTCGTCTGTTTAGACTTGGTTTCCCTGTGGCGGCCGCTATCTTCTTCGAGGTAACTCTGTTTGCGGTGGTTTCTCTGTTAGTTGCACCATTGGGTTCATTGATTGTTGCCGCGCACCAAGTCGCGATCAACTTCTCTTCGCTGGTCTTCATGATTCCAATGAGTATCGGTGCAGCCGTGAGTATTCGTGTTGGGCATAAGTTGGGCGAAAACAACACCGAAGGCGCTAAGATCGCGACACACGTAGGTATCATTGTTGGTTTAGTGACAGCCTTAATGACAGCGGCGTTAACTGTCCTGTTCAGAGAACAGGTTGCATTACTTTACACAGAGAACACTGCGGTAATTACCGTTGCAATGCAGTTGCTGTTGTTCGCGGCGGTTTATCAATGTACTGACGCCATCCAAGTTATCGCTGCGGGTGCTCTGCGTGGCTACAAAGACATGCGTTCAATCTTCAACATCACCTTTGTGGCTTACTGGTTGCTTGGTCTTCCTATCGGTTACATCTTGGGTATGAAAGATTGGATTGTTGACCCTATGGGTGCGCACGGCTTCTGGATTGGTTTCATCGTCGGTCTAACGTCAGCCGCGATTATGCTGGGTATGCGTCTACACTGGATGCACAAGCAGGACGATGACGTTCAGTTAGAATTTAGTTCTCGCTAGATTCGTACTCGCTAAGTCGGTCTATCTGATTTCGAATAAAAAAAAGAGCTCTGATTTTCAGGGCTCTTTTTCGTTTAATGGTCAGGTAGATCGTATCTGCCTTAATATTCACTCTTCTCTCGAACAAAGCGCGCAAACTTGGGTTTTCCGTTTTGAGTAAAACCATTGTAGCGAAAGGTAATACGGCTGCCGATCTCTGGCGGTACAAGTCTCATTTGGTCAGTGAACCCGCTACCTATATAAAATTCCACACCCTCTTCTGTGTGAACCAAGATTGAACCCATCATCCCTTTATACTTCCCTGTCCCACCCTTGTAGCCAATAACTGTGGCTTCGGCATCATGATGCCTTTTCAGTTTTAACAAATCATTACTTCGGCCTGCTTGATAACGACTGGTGATTTTTCTAAGCATCAAACCTTCGCCATTACGCTCATCGACATTATCAAGTTGATGAAACAAAGCCTCTTCACTGTGAATTGGTACATGTTCTATGTAGCTGACATGAGATTCTCCAATCACGCTTACCCAATGCAAAATGTTGTAATAGCGCTTTTGATAATCTCCCGCAGCGCCGGGCATATCAAACAGCATGAAATCGATTTGGCGCCATGCTGTGTCACTCGGCGTATGGTCGAGAACGGTAGATTGAACAAGGTGGAACTTGCCCCTTCCTGCCCACAACTCTCCTTCGAGATGGACCTTAGGCAAGTTTTCAGTAAACCACTTGGGTGAGTAAATGCGATTACCATTGCGTGTATAAAGATGTTGTCCGTCCCAAAGAGCCCGAATCCCATCAAGCTTTTCACTCTTCCAGTATTCAGAAACATCAATGCCTTGTTGGTATGTATTGGCCAGTACCAAATGGTCGGGAGGTAAATAGGATGAATGAGAAGAGAGCGAACACGCCCATAGAGTTGCTATCGCCAATTTAGTTAATCTCATCATCTGCTCCGTATTGATATCTGTAGTGGTCAACAAACGCCTTTAATCCTAAGCGTTCTGACACGTAGGTAGACAACCTTTGCTAGAAGATGCGATCCACTCATCAACCTTATCTAACCTTTTCATTTATTCATTAAATTAATGACCTATAACTCTCATATATTCCGCCGTTTTTAGTTCTCATATTGAGAAACGTCTTTTCTCAATTTGAGATAGGAATTCGTACTAAACATAACTTATTGAAAAATAACAACATAAAAGTTGGCACATTCAGTGCAGTTGTCCATACATACTTAAAAGGAGATATCGCTATGGAACTACGTAAGATTGATTTAAACACAACGACACTGATACTTTCTATTTTCGGTGATCTGGATGCAGCAGGCAGTCGTGATGCACAAACCGACATCGATGATGTGATTTCTAACGATGGCCACCCTGAAATCGAAGTTGATTTTAGCCAAGTTGAGTTTTTAGATTCATCTGGGGTTGGCGCAATTGTTTATATGTTCAAACGTCTGACTGAACGCGAGCGCAATATGCGACTTGAAAATGTGACGGGGCAACCGCTTGAAATTATGAGCTTGCTGCGTATTGGCCACGCTATCCCAGTAAATTCAAAAAATCCTGCAAATTCATGAAGACCCACTAAGCTAGAAGTAACAAAAAATAATAAGAAAAATTAGAAACATAGGACGTTGGCATGAAAACACTGAAAAACTACATAGCCCTTTCTCTGTCCGCTCTCGTTCTGGGTGGCTGTACTAGCTATCCTGAACAAGGCACAGGGGGTTTGGCTGAAAGTTACGATTCTATTAACTATCAAAACTCAGACTTCTCTCCTGTCATGCCAGACGAGCCTCTTGGTCCAGAACATGGATTACGCTTTGATTGGCAGCTCGCTAAATTGCACCTTGATGCTTTGATCCAAGAAGGTGCTCGTTGGTGTTTCCCAGCTGCTGTTGTTCAAGCAATCGAAAAGCAAAATCGTATTGCTCGTGAACTTCAAGGCGGTCTACTACTGGATGCAGCCAACGACTTAGTGATCCAAAGAAAACGCCTAAATGAACTTGAGGTCCAACTGGATTACGTAACTTCACAAGCCCGCTGTGAGCCACCAAAAAATGAAAATCAATTTAGAATGCAACTGTCGGTTATTGAACAGTTGTATGACCTGCTTAATGTTGACAACCAATTTGCGGAAAACTCGACTGAAGTAAATCCTAAATATATGGGAAGACTGGCCGAGGCGACCACTTTACTTAAAGAACACAAATCCCTAGACCTTGTTGTTACCGGCCATGCTGATGCAACGGGTGCCGAAGAATACAACGACAAGTTAGCACTTGGACGAGCGAAACAAGTCGAACGCTACCTGACTATTTTTGGACTAGGCGCTCAACGAATCAAAGCCGTCTCTGTTGGCGAAACCGTCCCTCTTTTTGAAGGTGAATCCGACGGCACGCGTTTAACGAACCGCCGAGTAAGTATTGAAATTGTCTCGCCTAAGAATGCCGAGAAAATGGGAGGTGGATTATGAAATCCTTGATCGCTTTTATCATCACCCTATCGTTATGCTTTGCGAATGTCGTCAATGCTAACGACGAGTTTTCAGATGCAGTTCAAGTCGGTGATCTAATCCAAGTTAACGTACCCGGTGAAAGTACCTTAAACACGGGGTTCCAAGTGGATAAGCGTGGCCGTATTACTCTTCCAGAAGTAGGCGCTGTGTTTGTTGCGGGTTACGACAGCGAACAGCTTAACAAAGTCGTTCTAGAGTCGCTGGCAACCGCTTACAAAGATCTTTCGAACGCTTCAGTGTATGTAAAAGAGCAGCAAATCATCATCTACGTGCAAGGTTATGTAGAACAGCCTGGCGAATACACGCTCTCATTAGGTTCTAGCATCCAAATGGCACTTTACGCTGCGGGTGGTTTACGCCCGGGCGCGCAACTGGATAAGCTGATTCTTAAGCGAGGCGCAGATAAGAAAGAGTTTAACTACAAACGATTCCTTGATTCAGGAGACGAGTCAGCATTACCTACTCTTCAATCACTGGATTCACTATTCGTTCCAGCTTCTCCATTAGTCGGTAACATCGAGCAAGAGTTTGACGCAGCAAAGCTTGCTAACTCAGGTGACAGTGCTGATTCTCGTAACTCCATCAAAGTGTTTGGTGAGGTGAACGCGCCGGGTTCGTTCACTTACAAAGAGAACACCGACCTTGTCGACGTACTTATGCGTTCGGGCGGCGTAACTCGTTATGCCAGTGTTGAGCAAATCCGAGTGATTTCGAACAACACCCCAACGCTATTCAACCTAAAACGTTACTTAGATTCTGGTGACGAAAGTCTGCTTCCAATTTTACGCCCGGGTGCGACCATTTTCGTTCCCAAGCAAGAAGAAGAGATCAAATCCGGCGCCAACATGGTTTACGTAATGGGCGAAGTCGCAGCCCCTGGTGCTTTTGAAGGCAAAAGAGACGCGACCTTTATGGATATCTTGGCGAATGCGGGCGGCCCAACTCGATTTGCAGAGTCACGACAAATCCGTGTTATCAAAGCAGATGGCAGAGTGCTTAAATTCGATTTAGCGGCTTACACTGAAGGCTTACCTAACTCTAACCCTCCTAGCATCAAAGCTGGTGACGCGATTTTCGTTCCCGAGAAAACCGACATGAACGAGAAGTCTTGGTTGAAAATCACGCCAGACAGAGCAGTTAACGTGATTGGTGAGGTGAATCGACCTGGTCGTATTGAATGGTCAGATGAAATGAATTTCATGGGATTATTGGCACACGTCGGTGGCCCTACGCTACGCGCTGACACATCGAAAATCGAAGTTGTTACTGGTAGAAAGCTAGTTGTGTTTAACCTTGATGATTTTATTCGAAATGGTGCGCCACGTGACCAAATGCCACAAATTCGAGCGGGCTCTATCGTGCGTGTTCACGACTTGCCACAAGACCCTTCAGACAATAAATCACAATGGGTTCGTCAAAGCTCTGATGCTTCGATCTACATTTTTGGACAAGTGAATGCGCCTGGTCGTTACCGCTTCACCAAAGACATGCACTTCCTTGATATCTTGTCTGCGGCTGACGGTCCAACAAAGGATGCCGACATCCACAACGTTCGAGTAACGCATCGTGACAAAACCTATTCGCAAGTAAGCAAACTTAACTTATCACTGTACTTCGAAACCGGTGACGAATCGTTACTGCCAAACGTAACCACTGGCGACACGATTTACATCCCAGAGAAAGGCAAAAACTGGTTAGATACACCGAAAGAAGAAACCGTTCGTGTGCTTGGTGCGATTAACAATCCGGGGCGTTATGTGTTCAACGACAACATGACCATTCTAGATATTCTGGCAGAAGCAGCAGGACCTACCGACAATGCTTATGTAGAAAAAATTACCATCGTCAATATGTCTTGCTGCCAAGGTCAGGCTCGTACTTTTGACCTTGTTGAATTCAGCAAAACGGCGAACATTTACAACTTGCCGGTGCTACGCGCTGGTGACACGATTTACATCCCAGACCGTCGCGAAAGCTTTATTGAAAAAGCACGCGTCGGACTTGATGACATACTGCGTATCACCACCACCATCGTATTAATAGGAGCTTTATAATGACAATTTCAGCGACCCATGCCGAAGTCGAGCAACTGTATTTAGCTTCTGAACTTAACGGCCAAAAATCAATATGCGTCACCGCCTGCCATTCAGGTGACGGCGTAACATCTATTGCAACCGCATTAGCCGAGCGTTTTCTTCTTGCGGGTCATTCAACACTTTATGTTGATCTCAACTTATTCAACCCTGCTTTCAAAGATTTGAATATGCTAGAAGATAATCAGCAAGGTCAATTGATTGAACATGTTGAATCTCAGCGTACGTTTATCGGTGTACCTGCTCCACAAGTTGCTTCAACGCAATTGGCTTATAAAGATCCGACAACGTTACAAAACGTGGTCAACAAATGGTTAGAGAAATACGACAGAGTCATCATTGATACCTCACCGCTTCTCAACATAAACAAAGGCAACATTCCGGCTCAGTCTGTGGCGAGTGCTTGTGACAGCACATTGATGGTTGTCGCCTATGGTGAAACGTCGAGTCACCACCTAGAACAAGCGAAAAAGCTGCTTGATGCACAAAGTATCAACCTAATGGGCTGCGTGATGAACATGAAACAAAAGCCTAGCTTTGCACAAGAGATGGTCAGACAAATCAATCGAATGAAATTCATCCCCGCTAAGCTTCGCGATAGCTTGGCAAACAAGCTGTATCAAAATGAGTTTTTGAACCTTCCGATGTAACTTTCTTTTGCTACTTTCTGGCTGTCATTAAACCATGACAGCCACCTATCCTATTAGACTTCAAGCTCCAAAAGCTCTGAATAACTCAAAACCAAATTGGGTATTTTTGGCGAAGTTATTCTTAAAAATAAGATTTTAAAAACCATTCAACGCATTTCACACACATCAATCATGGTCTTACCCCCTTTAAATTCCTTCAAAAATCAACAGCCCCACGCCTAACTTTAGCGGTAATGTGACACAGACGGTTAAAGTGCCATGTAAATCGCATCAAAGATGGAATTCGTACGATTATTCCCTAAGATTATAAATAGAGGTGGTTTTTGACGAATTTGTAATAGTTTGACAAAGTTATCCGATGGCTGTTGAAACACAGTGGATGAATTGGCAAATCACACTTCACTGACTTTGCACGTTTATCTATTCAAACTTCACCCATCCCTCCTTCTGCTCAAATGGTTCAAATACACGGAAAGGATCACCATCGAGCAATTTAGATAATCAATTTACCTTGGTTACCTTAGTTGTATTATTAAAGAGAAAGGAAACTCAATATGAAATACAAGTTAAGCTCCGTATTTTTGTTAGTAGCAGCAGCCAGCGGTAATGCTAACGCTGGAGAATGTGGCAGCGTAACAATCGCAGATATGAACTGGAACTCTGCAACACTGATCGCCAATATCGACCAATTCATCCTTGAACATGGTTATGGGTGTGATGCTGAACTTATCCCTGGCGACACTATGCCAACAGGCACGTCTATGATCGAAAAAGGCCAGCCTGATGTTGCACCTGAACTTTGGAGCAACAGCTTAAAAGACGCATTAGATAAAGGTGTTGAAGAAAAACGTCTTCGCTACGCAGGTAAAGCACTTGTGAACGGCGGCGAAGAAGGCTTTTGGGTTCCAGCTTACCTAGTAAAACAGTACCCTGAAATGGCAACCATCGAAGGCGTACGCAAAAACGCAAGCTTATTCAAACACCCTGAAGACCCAGATACATCTGCATTCTACAGCTGCCCTGCAGGCTGGAACTGTCAGATCAGCGCCGGAAACCTGTTTAATGCTCTTGAGCTAGAAAACAGCGGTTTCACGATTGTTGATCCAGGCTCGAGTGCCGGCTTATCTGGCTCTATCGCAAAAGCTTATGAACGTGAAGAAGCTTGGTTTGGTTACTACTGGGCACCGACGGCTGTGCTAGGTAAATACGACATGGTTAAAGTCGACTTTGGCAGTGGCGTTAATGAGGAAGAGTTCCTTAACTGTACCACTAAAGAAGATTGTGAATCGCCAAAAGCGACCATGTACCCGCCTTCACCTGTTCACACGATTACCACTGAAAGTTTTGCGTCACGTGCTCCTGAAGCATACGACTACTTTACTAAACGTGGTTTCACGAACGACAAAATGAACTCGCTACTTGCTTGGATGGAAGACAACCAAGCTGATGGCGAAGAAGCGAGTCTGCATTTCTTAAGTGAATTCCCAGAAGTATGGCACCCATGGGTTTCTGAAGAAGTGGCTAAGAAAGTTGAAGCAGAGCTGTAAGAGCTTGATTTAATAACAAGTAATTACGCTTCAACAATAAAACAGAAATAACGTCGCTATACTTGATGTTATTCATGATTCGGAGCCCTTTTCATTAGCGATTTTCTTATCGCATGGACAAGTGGCTCCGAACTATAAGGATATAAAATGGCTGACAGCAATTGGTTATCAAGCTTTCCAGAGATGGAACGCGGTGATTTACGAACCATAAAAAAGACGCTAGATGGCGCATACCGTGAATTTTCCCGTGAATACGGCGAAATGATTGAATCTCTCTTTGACCCTCTTCTTTCATTCCTCGTTTGGTTTGAAAAACTCCTTATCTCAACACCTTGGATTATAGTCCTGGCTGTGTGTACCAGCCTTGTCTACGCAGCAAGCCGTTCTTGGAAACTGGCTCTAGGCTGTGTTGCTTCTCTACTTCTCATTGGTTACTTTGGAATGTGGGAAGACACCATGCGGACGCTCAGTATCATCACTGTATGTACCTTGGTTTCAATATTCTTGGGCATTCCGATTGGTATTGCGATGGCTCGTTCAAATCGAGCTCAGTCAATTGTTACGCCGATGCTCGATATCATGCAAACCATGCCTGCGTTCGTTTATTTGATTCCAGTGGTAATGCTACTGGGCATCGGTAAGATTCCAGGGCTAATCGCCGTGGTTATCTACGCGATCCCACCTGTAATTCGTCTAACTAACCTAGGCATACGCTTAGTTGATAAAGAAGTCCTTGAAGCCGCTACCGCTTTCGGTGCGAGCAAAAAGCAACGCTTATGGGGTGTTCAACTTCCTCTAGCAATGCCAACGATCATGGCGGGTATTAACCAAACCATCATGATGGCACTGTCTATGGTTGTTATCGCATCCATGATTGGTGTGAAAGGCCTAGGACAACCGGTTCTCAAATCGATTACTAACCAGTACTTCACATTAGGCTTGATGAATGGTTTCGCCATCGTTGCCCTCGCAATCCTTTTTGACCGCGCTTCTCAGGCGTACGCAAGAAGAACTAATGCGCATTTAGGAGGATTCAAGCATGACTAAACCATTGATTGAAATTAGTGGTCTGTACAAGGTGTTTGGACCGAAACCAATGTCTGTTATGAACCGAGTTCAAAACGGCGAACACAAAGATCAGATTCTTGCGGATACGGGTCATACCGTTGGTTTAAAAGAGATCAACCTTGAGATTAACCGTGGTGAAATCTTCGTTATCATGGGGCTTTCTGGCTCGGGTAAATCGACGCTGATCCGCCACTTCAACCGTTTGATTGACCCGACTCAAGGTAAAATCATGGTTGAAGGCATTGATGTGATGAGCCTCAACACTAAACAGCTAGAAGAGTTCCGTCGTCATAAAATGTCGATGGTATTCCAACGCTTTGGCTTAATGCCTCATCGCACTGTGGTTGAAAACGTTGCGTACGGGTTGGAAGTACAAGGCATCAAAAAAGAAGACCGTTTAGCAAAAGCCAACGAATGGTTAGAAACCGTGGGCTTGAAAGGTTACGGCAAGCAATACCCTGCGCAACTTTCAGGTGGTCAGCAACAACGTGTTGGCCTTTCGCGCGCTCTGTGTACTAACGCTGAAATCTTGTTAATGGATGAAGCCTTTTCGGCACTCGACCCTTTGATTCGAAGTGAAATGCAAGACCAGCTTATTGAACTTCAAGAGAAGCTTCATAAGACGATTGTTTTCATCACACATGATCTGGACGAAGCACTCCGCCTAGGCGATAGAATCGCAATTTTGAAAGACGGCGAGTTAGTACAACAAGGCACACCACATGAGATTCTGCTAAATCCAGCCGATGATTACGTGGAAGCGTTCGTGAAAGACGTAAACCGTGCTCGTGCACTGACCGTTGAAACCGTTATGCAGCCTCCTCTGTATCGAATCACATCAGAAACAATTGAAGGTGCTTTGGCACAAATGAAGATGCTTAAAAACGATTACGCTTATCACGTAACAGATGACGGCTATCAAGGCCTAGTCACACAAGAAAGTCTACAAGACGCCGTTGAAGATTCATCGGTACATGATTTTAGTGATGAGATATACGAAGAAGTCCCTGCCATCTTACCAGATGCGGTGATTGAAGAAGTGCTACCGGACACTATGTCTTGTGACTACTCTCTTCCAGTTGTTGATGAAGACGGTAATCTAAAAGGTGAACTCGAGAGAAGCGCTGTTGCTGATATCTTCTCAGAAAGTAGCGAGGAAGAAGTAGAAGCCGACCCAAAGCCAAAAATTGATAAAGCTTCGTAGTCCTACTTTTCGTGATTTAAAGCACGGCTGTTTAAATTATCATTGTTTGGGTTATCGTTATTTGAGTTATTGCTATTTAGATTAGCCTAAACTACATAAACCGCTCTAAGACCACTGTTGTTATTTCACTGCAGTGGTCTTTTTTATTTGTATCGGGCTCGTTTTCTTCTGAGATCTACCCGCACCTTAGGCTTTATAGGCACCTAAGTTTATATTTCATAAGAGAAAACAAAATAAAATCAGTCCGTTAGGTTTGTCACAAACCCAATAGCAAGATGAGTGAGATGCCAATTAAATGCTCTATTTGTACGGCAACCAGTTGAAATTATTCTAGAAAATGACTAAAACTTAATAGTATTAACAGATATTAAGCTCAATAAAAGGACTTAGTTTGATGAATTCTACTTTAGCGTCAGACGCAGCTACAAATCTAAACTCACAACAAGTGAGCGAGCTTGTCGATGAAAGCGTTCTGGAGCAAATGATTCGCGATACAAGTGCGGACATTATCCCTATCTTGATCGACCATTATGTCGAAGAATCACAAACACGCTTGGTCGCTATAAAAGAGGCAGTCACGCAGAAAGACGCTCAAACACTTGAGTTCGAGGTCCACACTCTCGGCAGCACAGCGCTTTCGTTAGGTAATCGCCCTTTGGGTGAATTAGCTCGAGCTTTAGAAAAGCTATGTTTAGAACAGAGTCATGATGCGGCATTTCGACAAGTTGATGAATTAATAGAGCTCGCAGAGCGTTCAATAAAAGCCTTGCTTGAAAGGAAAGAGGCAGGCTTCAGCTAGCTTTGCATGTTCATTATCGGTATCAGATTAAAAACTCAAAACAGTCGTTATTAATATAGTCGCCATAAGATGGGCTCCATCATGAACAGCAATGCGAGAAGTTATACAGGCCGCTTCTTAAAAGATTGTATGTGGTAGATAACAAATACACAAGACTCGTATTGATGGTTGCATATCACTATGTTATTGATTGGTTAGGATAAAGTTTCAAAAGGAATACACAATGCGCCCTAAGGTATTGTTAGTTGAAGACTCCACCTCACTCGCCGTACTCTACAAGCAGTACGTAAAAGACGAGCCCTATGATATTTTCCACGTCGAAACCGGCGCGGAAGCTAAGACCTTCATTGAAAGGCACTCTCCACAGCTTGTGATTCTCGACCTTAAGCTTCCTGACATGCCAGGCGAAGAAGTCTTAGATTGGATTACTGCTAACGAAATACCGACCGCTGTCATCATCGCGACAGCGCATGGTTCAGTAAACATCGCGGTAGACCTTATCCAACGCGGTGCAGAAGACTTCTTAGAGAAACCCATTCAAGCCGATCGACTCAAGACCTCTGTTAGCTTGCATCTAAAAAGAGCGAAACTCGAAAACCTCGTCGATAACATGCAAAGCAAATTCGATCGTGATCGTTTTCATAATTTCATTGGCTCTTGCCTACCCATGCAGGCGGTTTACAAGATCATTGATTCGGTAGCACCAACCACTGCCAGCGTGTTTATTAACGGCGAAAGTGGTACAGGTAAAGAAGTGTGTGCGGAAGCGATTCACCAAGAGAGTCAGCGTAATGGTAAACCCTTCGTGGCCATTAACTGCGGCGCTATCCCTCGAGACCTAATGGAGAGTGAAATCTTCGGTCACGTTAAAGGTGCGTTTACCGGTGCGACAACCGACCGGAAAGGTGCAGCAATGCAAGCGCATGGCGGTACCCTATTTCTCGATGAGCTTTGTGAAATGGAACTGGAGATGCAGAAGAAGCTCCTCAGATTTTTGCAAACTGGTACGTTTACTCCACTCGGTGGCAACCGCGAGATTAAAGTGGATGTCAGAATTATCTGTGCGACCAACCGCGATCCACTGGTTGAAGTAGAAGAAGGACGTTTTAGAGAAGACCTTTACTATCGTGTTCACGTTGTGCCTATCGAGATGCCACCGCTTCGCGAGCGAGGGAGTGACATTGTCACTCTTTGCAATCATTTCTTGAAGCTGTACGCGAAGCAAGACAAGAAGAAGTTCAAATCAATAGACAAAGAAACGCAGAATCTACTTAAACGTTATGCGTGGCCAGGCAATGTGCGTCAGTTGCAAAACATCATCCGTAACATCGTGGTGTTGAACAATGAAACGAGCGTGACTAAAGACATGTTACCGCCTCCGATTAATAAAGTAGATGCCGCTCCATCATCTAAATCAGTGACACCAGTTCGAGTAACTGCGCCTCAACCTGCAGTTGTTGAAGCACCAGAAGCTAAGTTGCCACCGATTACTCCGGAAGAGTTGGAACAATCGTCAGTTGCTCAAGCTCACAATGAGCCGATGACGCCTGCATTTACCACAAGCGAAGGTGCTATTCGTCCAATGTGGCAAATAGAACGTGAAGCCATTCAACATGCCATCAATCATTGCGATGGGAATGTGTTAAACGCTGCTGTGCTGCTAGAACTTAGCCCTTCTACTGTTTATCGTAAGAAACAGGCTTGGGAATCGGAAGATGAGTACAATCAAGCCTAACCAAGGTGTACTCGACATAAACCTTCATGAGATTTGGCTGTTGATCGACAGCCAAACTTTTGGAGGCATAGAAACGCATGTTTTAGAATTAGCACAAGGCCTGATATCGGAAAGCGCTCAGTATTCAGAGGCTGTTCGTATCGTTCTTTTGACTAAGTTTAATCCTGAAGCGATCATCGTTGAAAAGTTGAATGCGCTGAACATCCCTTTTAGTTACCTCTCCGATTTAGCCTCATGTTCTGTAGATTCAAATGGCAATAGCGCGACACAGCTGAAACGTGCAATTCAACATTATCAACCAAGGCTTATCCATGCTCATGGTTACAAAGCCAGTTTGGTCAGCAAGTTAATCAAGCTTCCGCCTCGTTTCAACAACACAAAGCAAATCACCACTTATCACGCAGGTGAAACCCCAAAAGGCAAAGTATGGCTTTATGATTGGCTCGACCGTTACAGCAGTTTTCTTTCTGATCAGTCGCTCGTGGTCAGTGAAAAGATTAAAGCGAAAGTGCCGAGTCAAACCCATCAATTGAATAACTTTGTTAAAATGCCAACCGGGTTAACAAGCTCCCCTTCATCAAGCCCATTCCATGTTGGTTTTGTGGGGCGATTGAGCCATGAAAAAGCGCCTGATCGATTTGTTGCATTAGCCAAACAGTTTCCTGATGTTCGGTTTGAGCTTTTTGGTGACGGGCCAGAAATGGACATCTTAGTTAAATCGCAGCCTGATAATGTGACCTTTCATGGGCATCAGACCAATATGGACGACGTCTGGAGCCAAATCGATCTGTTAATCATCCCTTCTCGCTTTGAAGGCTTACCTATGGCGGCATTAGAAGCCATGATTCGTGGCATTCCCGTTCTCGCCACCTCAGTTGGTAACTTGCCTCAACTCATCGAGCATCAAGTTAACGGCTACCTTGCAAATTCAGAAGCTGAGCTAGAACAGTTTTTATCTTTGTGGATGTCATTGACGAACGAGCAACGTGACTCTCTCAAGAGTCACGCGATAGAAACCGTGAAAAACCAATACTCTCCACAAGCCGTTGTCCCGCAGTTGTTGGAAATCTATCAACTCGACCGTTAATTCTAGCCTTAGTCGATAACTGGTTATTTGGGCTTGATGATTTAAGTACTTTAGTCAGTTTTATACTGATTCTCAAAATGACAAAACTCACCTCAAGGCTACGCCCTCACTTAATAATCCAACATTAAATCAGTAAGTTAAACAAAATGCATAACTGGCACTCACTTTGCAATCTTTAACATCAGGCGTAACTACGTCTTAAAAAGATTACGAGCCGAGTCCTAAAGAGTTTATTTGCCAATAGAGGTCACAATGGTCAACCCTGAAGCCAATAGATTGCCAGTCATCATCACGATCAGCACCTTGTGTGTTGGGCTTGGTGTTGTTTGGTACTTTGTGCCTCACCCTGCTGTCATTGTGGCGCTCGCTCTTGTGCCATTGGCCGGGTTATTCGTGTTAAACAAAACATTCTGGTTAGTTCTATTGTTCGTTGTCTTTTCATTTTTCCGAATTCACGAAGCTATACCTCAGCTCTATTCGCTAAAAATACCGCTGATGCTTTCATTAGGCGCTCTGTCGGCTCTTCTATGGCATGCATTAATCAGTAAAGAACTTAAAATCTTCTGGCACCCTTGTTTAAATTGGCTCGCCATATTTTGGGTATTGGTTTTCATTGGTATTATCTTCGCGTCCAACAGGCCAATAGCACTAGCAGAATTCAAGGGCGTTTATTGGAAAATTATAGTGATGACGCTTGCGATTACTTGGCTAGTAAACACCACGGAAAATCTCGCAAAAACCGCGATGACGATTATCTACGCTGGCGCTTTAGTCAGCTCTATTGCCGTGTACAACTCAGTAAATGGTATTGGGCTTGTCGAGGGCTCACGCGTGACTATTGGCCGCGATTTTGGCTCTATGTTAGGTGACCCGAACGACCTAGCACTGGTACTGATGTTCCCACTCGCCTTTACAATAAGCCAAGCCACCACGACTGGCATCTCACGATCCAAACGTTTAATCAGTGCCTTAGTTTGTCTGTTACTGCTCGCCGCCATTATTGCCACTCAAAGCCGTGGCGGATTACTGGGTTGTATTGCGGTGATTGGTATTTTTGCGTGGAAGCTAGTGCGCTCTAAAGTTCTCTTAATCTCAGTGGGAACTGTCGCGGCCGTGATGCTCTATTTAGTTGCTGGTATCTCAGACAGGTCTTCTGGTGGTGCAGCTGAACAAGGTATCGATGAATCTGCAATGGGGCGAATCTATGCTTGGGAAGCGGCAGTAAAAATGGCAGTTGAAAATCCACTGACTGGCGTAGGGTTGAACAACTTCTTCTCGAACTACTTCTTTTATAGTTCGCACTGGGACGGACTGAATCACGCCGTTCACAGTACTTGGTTTGGTGTGTTAGCAGAGACTGGCTTTATTGGTCTGATCATTTTTGTCTGCCTTATCGTTTCTTTGATCAAAACCTCTCGCTCTACGCTAACGAGATTAAAAAACTCGACCACAGAAATCTCCCCCGAGCTTAATGCGGTCGCCTATGCGATCTATGCAGGTCTGATTGGAACAATAGTGTCGGGGACATTTTTGACTCAAGGCTTCAACTGGCCGATTTATATCCTCGCAGCACTCACAGTTTGCGCCTCAAACGTATCTCAAACTGCCTGTCAAAATGAGAAAACCTAAAAGCTATATTTTAACTCATTGAAAATATTATATTTATTAAATGGCACAGTATATGAAAGTACTTCTATATAACAAAACAGAGGATTTTCATTATGACGTCAGTATCTATACATCAATTCAAACATTGGCTTAAGTTTCATCCTAATTCTCGAATTAGAAATGTGTTTTTCATTTTGAAAGACATCAGAAGCGCAGAGCTACCTACCCCTCAAGTACTTAATCGCTGCCTATATCAAGCGCACAAGCTAGTGGTGAATCTGGTTTCTGGCTTTACGCGATTCTTTTACTGGACTCCGGCTTTCAAAGGTCGTGTGGCTCAATGTGGCAAACGCCTGTATTTGTATGGTGGACTGCCTTTCGTCAGCGGTCCGGTGCAAATTACGATTGGCGACAACTGCCGTATCTCTGGCCACACGACATTCTCTGGTTGTACTCAACAACTTGAAGGCTTGGAACACCCACTATTGTCGATTGGCAATAACGTCGACATTGGTTGGCAGTCGACTATCGCTGTTGGAGGTAAAGTGGTTATCTCTGACAACGTACGAATCGCAGGCGGCGCTTTTCTATTTGGATACTCTGGACACCCGCTTGATGCAAAACGCCGAGCGCTAGGTGAAGGTGACGACCCTCAGCAAATCGGTGACATCATTCTTGAACCCGATGTTTGGTTAGGCACGAATGTGACGGTTAAAGGTGGCGTAACCATCGGCGAAGGTGCCGTAATAGCCGCAGGCAGCGTAGTAACAAAGAACATCCCGGCTTTTGCAATCGCAGGCGGTAACCCAGCTCGAGTTGTCGGTCACATTAAACCCGTTGAAGTGACAGAATCCGATATGTTCGATTCGTTAGAGACTCATGGAGGTGACCATGCGTGATTTAATCGTATTTGGTGAAGACTTTGGTGGCCTACCTTCATCGACTCAACATTTAGTTCGTCACCTTGCTAAGCAACACAAAGTCTTATGGGTCAACTCTATTGGCTTAAGACAACCGAAGCTGTCCGCTAAAGATGCCAGCCGAGCGTTCAACAAGTTGTTTGGTAAAACCAAAGCCGTTACTCAAAACATGCTCGACTCTGAGGGACACGACAACATTACTATCGTTAACTTAAAGACAATCCCTGCGCCTGCTTCTAAATTTTCTAGAAAGTTGGCTCAGCAAATGATGTTGCACCAACTAAAACCGATTATTGCGGAGCTTAATCTTAACGCGCCTATCCTATGGACTTCTCTTCCGACCGCTGTTGATTTGTGCGGACACTTAGGCGAGTCATCTGTGGTCTATTACTGCGGTGATGATTTTAGCGCGCTGGCTGGTGTTGATCATGACACCGTTGCACAGCACGAATCAGAGCTAATCGAAAAATCAACGCTTATATTCGCGGCTAGCAAAAAATTGATGGATAAATTTCCAAAGCATAAAGCGCACTTGCTACCACATGGTGTCGACGTAGACCTATTTTCAACACCCGCACCAAGAGCAAAAGATTTACCAAGCAACCACCGCCCTATTGCTGGTTTTTATGGCAGCCTTTCTAAGTGGCTTGATTATGAAATGATTGATCATGTTGCGAATGCGATGCCGGAATGGGACTTTGTTTTCATAGGTCCAAACGAGCTTGATACGCTCATGCTGCCTAAGTTGAGTAACGTACATTACCTTGGCCCTCGTCCACACCACACGCTACCAAGCTATTCTCAACACTGGGATGTGAGCTTGTTGCCGTTTGTTGATAACGAGCAGATCCGAGCGTGTAGCCCACTCAAACTAATGGAATACCTTGCGGCGGGCACACCCATTATCACAACACCGTTCCCTGCTTTGGTTCCATATCAAGGGCACGTAACCACGGTTGGCAGTGCCAACCAAATGATTTGGGCGCTTGATCATGCACGCGAGCTAAGCAACTCACCTATCTCTGTCGTCGAACAAGAGAGCTGGCAGAACCGTGGTAACTTCGTACATTGGATGTTGGAGCTATTATGAATAATCTGAAATTGCGGTTATTAGTCATCATCAATGCGATGTGGCGCCAACGCTACGTTATCGTTCTGCCAATGCTTATTTTGCCCTTTGTAGGCTTTGGTGTGAGCAAGTTGGCTCCAACTAAATATGACGCGCATACCAGTATGTTGATTCAAGAAACGGCCAAGATGAATCCATTCTTGGAAGACATTGCCGTTTCGACGATGCTCAAAGATCGACTTAACGCATTGAGAACACTGCTTCACAGTCGACATGTGCTTTACTCGGTCGCTGATGAACTGCAATTAACCACGCCAGATATGCCTGAAATTGAGAAACAAGAGATCATTACTGACCTGTCTCAACGTCTAACGGTGACTCAGCTTGGAAAAGATTTTCTAAAGATAAGTCTAACGTCGAACACACCAAATGGAATGGAAGCGACGCTGCGCTCGGTAAGTGAACATTTCATTGAACAGTTACTTGCACCGGAACGTTCATCGATTGAAGATTCAAGTAACTTCTTGAAAATCCATATCGACAAACGTAGCGCAGAGCTTGCAGAAGCAGAAGAAGCGCTAGCTGCATACATGAATGAGAATGTTCATTCGACGCCTGAGGTACAGAGCCAAAGTTTGAATCGCTTAGCTTCACTCAAACAAACATTGGCAGAAAAAGAGGCCGAGTTATCGGGTGTCGAAAAAAGTTTAGGGTCAATCGACCAACAACTTTCAAGAACCAACCCTGTGATCGGTAAATTAGAAGACCAGATCATCGACATTCGTAGCGACCTTACCTTGTTACAAGCTAAATACACGGACAAGCACAGTGCTGTGCAAGCTAAAGTGCGTGAGCTAGACAGACTAGAGAATGAACGTAAGAGTTTGCTCGAGGTAACCCAGCCAACGATGAACAGCGACCAGCTTTGGGACATCGCAAGTAGTACGACACTGAACAAACTTTCTGATACCCAACCTCTTCTGGTCACTCAATTACACAGCCTACAGCTGGTTCGTGCTCGCTTTGAGTCTTTAACTGAAGAGACCAAAAGCCTTCGAACTATGATTTTCGAATTAGAACACAAGGCCAATAACTTCGGCGAAAATGCAAAAGAGATGTACCGCCTTAAACGTCAAGTTGAAATCAAACGTCAACTATATGATGAACTGACAGAGCGTTATGAAATGGCTCAACTAACGGGTTCGCTTGGTGTATTTGAGCAAAACAAACGTGTGAAGATTATCGATTTGCCTTTCACACCGAGTGTCAAATCTAACATGCCGACTTTTGTTTTTATTCTGGCTGGATTCGTTGCAGGTATCGGACTGGGTATTGGTTTAGCGGTATTGTTTGAACTGTTTGATTCTTCAATCAAACGCAAAGACGAAATCGAAGATATCTTGGGTGTCCCTGTGATAACGGTGATCCCTAAAATGAGCTAGTCAGCCTCAAAGCCATTTTTGACTTGCTAGATTCACAGCTTTCAAATTTCCTAGCTTCGTGCTTCCTAGCTTTCTAGTTTCCAAGCTTCGTGCATCCTAGAGCAAAACGCCAACACTCGGTTGGCGTTTTGTTTATTTAGAGCCCCAGTTCTAATGCTACTTTCGATTTACCCAAGCCCTATGATTCAAACTGCCATTCAATTGTATTTTGTTTTGATTCCCATTTTGAGAAATGAAAACTGCCCTAGAATTAAATAATCTAAACAACTGAAAAATAACGGTTATTTAATTGGCACAACTCCTGCAATCTCCTTGTGTAGTTAAACGTTTTAAAGAAGTTACTTCAATAGAAACGTCAGAAAGGCGAAATAAGAATCACAAAGGCAGGGTCCAAACTATGAATACGCATTTAACGAAGCATGGCAAAATGATCATACACGTTGTTCAGCACCTTGCACCGGGTGGATTAGAAACCCTAACTCTGGATTTGCTGCGCCTTGCTAAACCAACAGACCAAGTGTTGATTGTCAGTTTAGAGGGTACTAAACAAGAGTCTATAAACAACTGGCCGAAGCTAGAGCCATACAAAAAGCAAATCGTCTTTTTGGATAAAGCACCAGGCGTACAATTCAATATCATTATTAAGCTAATTAAAGCCTTCAATGCGATTCGCCCTGATGTGGTTCATACCCATCATATTGGCCCACTGTTATACGCTGGTTAGGCGTTGTTGCCTAAATCAATTGAACCTTTTTCGAGTCCTGCGATCTGATCCTTTATGATGGTTAGAGCGGTGACAACATGGGTAAGGCGAAAAAGAAGATAACTAACTGGGCGGAGTACAATAAGGCTTTGTGCAAACGGGGCTCGGTTACGTTCTGGATAGATGATACAGCCGTAGATGCATGGCG
>NZ_JBFROI010000021.1:1351-1561 GCF_041471405.1 Vibrio sp. 10N.261.52.C11 | reverse complement strand
ATGCATGGCGATGCAAAACCCATCATGGTAAGCGTGGTAGAGGCTTTCAGTACTCTGATACAGCGATTGAAACTGCCTTGATGATTAAAGGAGTATTCTCATTACCATTACGTGCTCTTCAAGGCTTTATTGATTCTATCTTTGAGCTATTGGATGTTCCACTGACGTCCCCTGACTACACCTGTATCAGCAAACGCTCGAAGACAGTTC
>NZ_JBFROI010000021.1:0-629 GCF_041471405.1 Vibrio sp. 10N.261.52.C11 | reverse complement strand
TCAAATATCGCAATAAATCCAAAGGAGCTATTCGCCATATAGCCATTGACTCGACTGGTCTCAAAGTTTTTGGCGAGGGTGAATGGAAAGTGAAAAAGCACGGCGCCGAAAAACGCAGAACTTGGCGTAAACTGCACTTAGCTGTTGATGTAGAAACTCATGAGGCCATTAGTGCAGAAGTCAGTCTTGTAAGTGTTGGCGATAACGAAGTGCTGCCAACATTACTCAACCCTTTACGTAGAAAGATCCATACAGTATCTGCTGATGGAGCATATGACACAAAAAGTTGCCATGAGACTCTGAAAAATAAGGGCTGTACTCCGTTGATACCACCTCGAAAGAATGCGACTCTTTGGGAAGATGGGCATCCCAGAAATGAAGCTGTAGAGGCTCTTAAAAACGGAACAATAACGGAGTGGAAATCTGAGTCTGGTTACCACTATCGCTCAATATCTGAGACCGCAATGTCTCGATATAAAGGACTAACCAGCGGTAAATTGAGCTTGAGATGTTACAACGCTCAAGTGGGAGAAATCATGGCGAATGTCAAAGCTATAAACAAAGTCATAGGACTAGGTATGCCTGTTAGAAGCTAACGATTAGTCAAATATGGCGTCGTTGAACCTCAA
>NZ_JBFROI010000020.1:0-17360 GCF_041471405.1 Vibrio sp. 10N.261.52.C11 | reverse complement strand
TTACTTTAATTGGTATAAATATGAGTTTCGTCTGGTTTGTCATCCTCAAGAGTGAGGTACGAGCGAATTGGGGATCTCTTACCTGCTAAGCTCCAAATAACAGACACAAAAAAGCGGAGCCAAATGGCTCCGCTTTTATCGATAGAATGCAAAAAGAATTACTTCTTAGTAAGCTTCTCTTTAATACGAGCTGACTTACCAGAACGCTCACGTAGGTAGTACAACTTGGCACGACGTACTGCACCACGGCGTTTAACTTCGATGCTATCAACCATTGGAGAGTGAGTTTGGAACGCACGCTCTACGCCTTCACCGTTCGAGATCTTACGAACTGTGAATGCAGAGTGTAGACCACGGTTACGAATAGCGATTACAACGCCTTCGAAAGCCTGTAGACGCTCACGGTCACCTTCTTTTACCTTAACCTGAACTACAACAGTGTCACCTGGTGCGAATTTAGGAAGGTCTGATTTTAGTTGCTCTTCTTCAAGAGCCTTGATGATGTTGCTCATTTGTATAAATTCCTAGAATAAACTGATACTAAATTTAATAGGTTACTGCTTGCTTTTCGTTAAGAGCGTTGCTCTTTAATGAATTCAGCCAGTAATTGTTCCTGTTCGTCAGTCAGAGCTAGGTTTTCCAGGAGTTCTGGTCTTCTTAGCCAAGTTCGGCCCAACGATTGTTTTAATCGCCAGCGACGAATATCCTTATGGTTTCCAGACTTGAGTACCGATGGCACATCTTTATCGTCTAGCACCTCAGGGCGCGTATAATGGGGACAATCTAGCAAACCATTTGCAAAAGAATCTTCTTCTGCTGAAGCGAAATCTCCAAGTACACCCGGAACAAACCGAGATACTGAATCAATCAGCGTCATGGCTGGCAGTTCGCCACCCGTCATCACAAAATCTCCAATCGACCATTCTTCGTCAACTTCAGATTGAATGATGCGCTCATCTACCCCTTCGTAGCGACCACAAATAAGAAGTAAATTCTCGTTTGTTGCCAGCTCTTCAACACCTTTCTGGTCGAGTTTACGACCTTGAGGTGAAAGATAGATAACTTTCGTCTTTCCCGGTGCTGCTTGCTTGGCCGTTGTGATAGCGTCGCGCAAAGGCTGAACCATCATTAACATGCCAGGACCACCACCGTAAGGTCTGTCATCAACAGTGCGATGTTTATCATGAGTGAAATCACGAGGATTCCATGTCTCAATAGATAAAAGACCTTTTTTAACCGCTTGACCTGTTACTCCAAAATCAGTAACAGAACGGAACATTTCAGGAAAAAGGCTAATAATGCCAACCCACATGTGTTCTCTCGCTCTGTAATTTGGAGTTAGAATCCAGGATCCCAGTCAACTTCGATCCGGCGAGCTTCGCGATCAACTTTCTTGATCACTTGCTCTTCAAGGTACGGTACTAACCGTTCCTTTTGGCCAAAAGCATCTTTAAGATTTGCTTTGATTACTAGAACATCGTTCGAGCCAGTTTCTAATAGGTCAGTGACCTCACCAAGGTCGTAACCTTTAGTGGTAAAAACTTGCATACCGAACAATTCGCGCCAGTAGAATTCATCTTCTGACAATTCAGGTAACGAAGCAGGATCAATAGCAATTTCAAAGTTAGTCATCAGTTGCGCGTCTTCACGAACATCTAATCCCGCTAGCTTACATACATAACCTTGGCCATGACGTTTCCAGCTCTCAACTTTGTACTCAACCCACTTACCCTTTAGGTTTAAATACCAAGGGCTGTAATCAAATATGCTTTCAGCATTGTCTGTGTAGGAGAACACTTTGAGCCAGCCACGAATACCATAGGTAGACCCAAGTTTACCCATGACAATTCTATTATTTTGCTCGCTCATAGTTTCTTTACCCTTCATCGACATAAGCTATTTCTCTTTAAAAAAGAATTAAGCCGCTTTTTGAGCGTCTTTAACTAGCTTAGCTACACGATCAGATAGAGATGCGCCTTGACCAACCCAGTGGTTAACACGATCTAGGTCTAGACGTAGACCTTCTTCTTGACCTTGAGCTGTAGGGTTAAAGAAACCTACTTTCTCGATGAAACGGCCAGTTGCAGCGTTACGGCTATCCGCAACTACGATTTGATAAAATGGGCGCTTCTTTGCACCGTGACGTGCCAAACGAATGGTTACCATGTCGTCCTCTTTGCTTTCTTAATAAAATAATTAACCCCAAGTATAAGTAAATAGCTTGGGGTCTCGTGCCAAATTAAAGCCCCGGAATTTTACTCTTATTCCGGTGCAATGCAAGGGCTTTAGCTATTTTTTCACCAACATAGCTGCCGTACACTTTCTGTGACACAGCTAACACTATGAAAAGTAACGTAGCTAAAGCTTACATTTGTAGATTATCGACCAAACGGGTTAAAGCCACCACCCATTCCGCCCATACCTCCACCGCCGCCCATCATGCCTTGCATGTTGCGCATCATGCCTTTCATGCCACCTTTCTGCATCTTCTTCATCATCTTCTGCATTTGGGTGAACTGCTTAAGCATACGGTTTACATCTTGTACCTGTGTACCAGAACCAGCGGCAATACGCTTTTTGCGAGAGCCTTTGATTAGGTCAGGGCGTTGACGCTCTTTCATGGTCATAGAGTTGATGATCGCTTCCATTTGCTTGAACATCTTGTCATCAACTTTATCTTTAACGTTATCTGGTAGCTGAGACATGCCTGGAAGCTTATCCATCATACCCATCATGCCGCCCATGTTTTGCATCTGACCTAGTTGTTCACGGAAGTCTTCAAGGTCAAAGCCTTTCTTCTCTTTGAACTTCTTAGCCAGTTTCTCTGCTTTCTCGGTATCAACGTTTTTCTGTAGGTCTTCAATAAGAGACAGTACGTCGCCCATACCTAAGATACGAGAAGCAACACGATCTGGGTGGAACGGTTCTAGTGCGTCAGTCTTTTCACCAACACCCAAGAATTTAATCGGCTTGCCTGTGATATGACGAACAGACAGAGCAGCACCACCACGCGCATCACCATCCACTTTCGTCAAGATAACACCGGTTAGTGGTAGCGCATCACCAAAGGCTTTTGCAGTATTCGCAGCATCTTGACCTGTCATTGCATCAACAACGAACAGTGTCTCTACTGGTTTAATTGCAGTATGAAGCTCTTTGATCTCGCCCATCATCTCTTCATCGATAGCCAAACGACCCGCAGTATCGACAAGTAGCACGTCGTAGAATTTCTTCTTCGCGTGGTCGATTGCAGCGTTTGCAATATCAAGAGGTTTTTGATCAGCTGAAGATGGGAAGAAGTCTACGCCAACATCGCTTGCTAACGTTTCAAGCTGTTTGATTGCCGCTGGACGGTAAACGTCGGCAGACACAACCAAGACTTTCTTCTTGTCACGCTCAGTTAGAAGCTTAGATAGCTTACCTACCGATGTGGTTTTACCCGCACCTTGTAGACCCGCCATTAAGATAACGGCTGGCGGCTGCGCTGCTAGGTTAAGAGCCTCGTTAGACTCACCCATCACCGCTTCAAGTTCAGCTTGAACGATCTTAATGAATTCTTGACCAGGCGTTAGAGATTTAGAAACCTCAACACCCACAGCGCCTTCTTTTACGCGCTTAACAAAATCGCGGACAACGGGCAGTGCAACGTCGGCTTCAAGTAGCGCCATACGTACTTCACGCAGCGTCTCTTTAATATTGTCTTCGGTCAGACGACCTTTACCGCTGATGTTCTTCAGCGTTTTGGATAGACGATCCGTTAAATTATCAAACATAGTTTTCTCTTCGCTCAAAACTGCGACTATTACTGTGAGTATACATTAGCGCGGATTAGAGTCATACCCGTTGTAGAGCGTTAATCATCCGTGCTTGTGATGTGAGACATTATTCACTTGGAATTGAATGAGGTTCGCCATAGCCCCAAAGAGCGATGCGAGGTATAATTCGCCAATTAGTAATCATTAAAATGGATACCATGGACAGTCTTATTGCGATCGCAGCAGCCTTTCTTTATACAATGGCGATTTCCACGATCATTCCAGGTCTCGTGCACCAAACAGGAATCCGTGTAAAAACGGTGTTTATCAGCGCATTACTTGCTCTAGCTTTCCATGCTTGGTTGCTTGGCGATTTGATTTTTAATGCCAGTGGCCAAAACCTCAGTATCTTGAACGTTGCTTCATTAATCAGTTTAATCATATCTGTGGTAATGAGCGGTGCAATGCTCAAAACCCGTCTGTGGTTTATCTTACCCGTCGTCTATAGCTTCGCTGCGCTGAACTTGATGGCTGCCACTTTTCTTCCAAGCACCTTCATCAAACATCTAGAGAATGACCCAAAACTGCTCGTGCACATCTCTTTGGCTCTATTCTCATACGCAACGTTAACTATCGGTGCGCTATACGCCCTGCAACTTGCGTGGCTAGATCACAAACTTAAAAAGAAAAAAGCCTTAGTGATAAACCCTAACCTACCTCCTTTAATGATGGTGGAAAGACAACTTTTCAAGATCATTTTGATTGGTAATGGCTTATTAACAGGTACCTTGTTAACGGGTCTCATCTTCGTGCAAGATATGTTTGCTCAAGGAAAGGCACACAAGGCTGTGTTATCTTTTATCGCTTGGGTTATCTACTCCATCCTTCTGTGGGGTCACTATCAGAAAGGTTGGCGTGGACAGAAAGTCACTTGGTTCGCACTGGCCGGCGCCAGCATGCTCACATTAGCCTACTTCGGTAGCCGCTTCGTCCAGGAAATCATCCTGAACTAGTCTGTAAAATAAAGGCAAGGTCTCACATACCTTGCCTTTAAAATATTGAGTGCAATACATTCAATTGACATCTCGACCATGTTCGGTCATAAATTAATCAAGACACACAAATAGGAAAAGAATAGTTTTGGACGACATATCAACGGGTATCTTATTTGCGCTACTCGCGTGTCTCATTGTAATTTCTGGTTATTTCTCTGGTTCCGAAACGGGCATGATGTCCCTGAACCGCTACCGTTTAAAGCACTTGGCCAATACGGGTCATAAAGGTGCCAAGCGCGTAGAAAAACTTCTGAACCGCCCAGACAGATTGATTGGCCTCATTCTCATCGGCAACAATCTCGTCAACATTCTTGCATCTGCGATCGCTACTATTCTTGGTATGCGCATCTACGGGGATATCGGTGTGGCTATCGCTACTGGTACCCTGACTCTCGTGATCCTAGTATTCGCCGAGGTAACCCCAAAGACCATCGCTTCTCTATTTCCTGAACGTGTCTCTTACGCGAGTAGTATCCTTTTGATGATACTGATGAAGGTGCTATCACCATTGGTGATCTTAGTGAACTTCATTACCAACGGCTTCATTCGTATCTTAGGCGTTAAAGCCAGCCATGATGCAACCGACCACTTGAGCTCCGAAGAGCTTAGAACCGTGGTAAATGAAGCCGGTAGCTTAATCCCTCAACGTCACCAAGATATGTTGGTGTCTATTCTGGATTTAGAGCACGTCACCGTGAACGACATCATGGTGCCGCGTAATGAGATTACTGGTATCGACATCAATGACGACTGGAAATCGATCGTTCGTCAACTTACCCACTCGCCTCATGGTCGCGTAGTGCTGTACCGTGACCAAATAGATGAAGTGGTCGGCATGCTTAGGCTGCGTGAAGCTTACCGTCTGATGCTTGAAAAGAACGAATTCAATAAAGAAACCCTGTTGCGTGCCGCGGATGAGATCTACTTTATTCCTGAAGCGACACCACTCAATATTCAACTGCTTAAGTTTCAACGCAATAAGCAGCGCATCGGTTTGATTGTTGATGAGTATGGCGACATCAATGGTTTGGTTACATTAGAAGATATTCTAGAAGAGATCGTAGGTGAGTTTACCACCTCAATCACCCCAAGCTTATCTGAAGAGATTACTCCGCAAAGCGATGGCAGCTTCTTGATTGAAGGCAGTGCCAATATCCGAGATATCAACAAAGGCTTACAGTGGGCACTGCCTACCGATGGCCCAAGAACGCTGAATGGTTTGATACTGGAACACCTTGAAGATATTCCAGAGAGTCACCTGAGTGTTCAGGTTGCCAGCCACCCAATGGAAATTGTTGAGCTTGAAGAGAACCGCATCAAACTGGTTCGCGTGTTCCCACAGATCGTGAACGGCTAACTGAGTTATCACTGAATCTCTGTCTCGCCCTAAAATACGTTGACGAAAAAGGCCCGGTTCATTGAACCGGGCCTTTTAGTATCTAACTCGCCCTATCTAGGGTAGCTATCAATGACTAGTCGATCTTAAGCTCTTGCAGCATAGACTCTGGCAGTGCCAGTTCATCATTCTTGTTTACAGAGATGCCTGCAGCGATGATCGCATTCGCGATCTCTTTCGCTTCATCCAAAGAGTGCATTGCCGCGGTACCACATTGGTATTCGTTCAGCTCAGGGATCTTATTCTGGTTCTCAACTTTCAGTACGTCTTGCATCGCTGCCAACCAACCGTCAGCCACTTGTTGTTCTGTAGGCGTACCAATCAGGCTCATGTAGAAACCAGTGCGACAGCCCATCGGTGAGATATCGATGATCTCTACATCTGAACCGTTCAATTGATTACGCATGAAACCAGCATATAGGTGCTCTAGAGTATGGATACCTTTCTCAGATAGGATGTCTTTGTTTGGCGCAGTAAAACGCAGGTCAAACACAGTGATGGTATCCCCTTTTGGGGTTTGCATTGTTTTAGCAACACGAACGGCAGGTGCGTTCATGCGTGTGTGATCAACAGTGAAACTATCTAGTAAAGGCATTGCTCTTCTCCATGACGGCTGGCTTTAGAAAAACCAGCTTCGATTGTCTTCTAGTTCTTTGCGGCACTGTTTCAGCTGCCATCCATAATCTTTTGCTTGCTGTTCGACTTTGCGCGCCACCTTAATTAGCGATGGCTTGCTGTTGTATGACTTACGCTTATAACCACCACGGCCTTCATGATAAGCCAGGTATTGGTTATATGGGTCCCATAGTGAGATGCCCAATTGACGACGCATCTCGCTGGTATACCAACCGATGAACATCAATGCATCATCAAAGTTGGTTCTTGAGCCACCGTTATTGGTCGCCTTTTGGAAGTCTTCCCAAGCAGGATCTTGAGCTTGTGCATAACCGTAGGCACTGCTTACACGCCCCCACGGTATAAAGCCAAGAATGTAATCTTTAGGTGGGCGCGCATCATGACGATAGCTACTCTCTTGTTTCACAAAAGCCATCGCAACGTTAATCGGCGTTCCCCATTCTTCTTGCATATCCAAGGCATCTTCATACCATGAAGGGTGCTCTCGAAAGATGCTACACAAATTATCTTGCTGCTTTGGCGGTGGCGTTGCACATCCAACCAACAGGCTAGAGACAACACCAACAGTCACTACAGGTAACCATTTACTACTCACTCGAGTAGGCTGACCTAATAAGGCTTGCTTCCTTTCCACCAAAGTCTCGCTATGCTTTTAAATACGAAAAATAATCCGCTAAGAAGCTATCAAAATCTTGAGTGCTTGCTTCTTCACTTTGTTGCTGAGCAATCACAGAACGTTGAACTTCTGCTTCCATCAACTCAGCTGAATATACTTTGTATTGGTGCGCTTTGTGTTGCTGAGCGTACGTTTTACCTAACGCGCAACCCACTTTACCTAAGCCGCCCAATTTTTTGGTCTCTTCTAGCAACTGGCCAGAAATAGTTAGCTCAGGGTTATCAATCCAAGCCTCAAGCGTATCGCATGTTTCTTGGTATGCACGACCACCTTGTTCAGCGTCCATCATCTCGGCAATAGAGCGCAGATCTTTGAAGACACGCTTCGCCCAATCTTGCAGAGACAATCGCTCACCATGACAACCGATTTGCAGCTCTAGACCAACCTGACGACCTTGTAGGATCACCTTGTTCCAGTTATCGCGCCAGCATTCAAGCTCGCAGTTATCCATCTCAGCAGAGTCCGTTAGCACACTCCACGTTAGGAATAAGTCTAGGAAGCGAACCTGCTGCTCATTGATACCAATTGAGCTGAATGGGTTTACATCTAAAGAACGAACCTCAATGTACTCAACACCACCGCGTGCCAATGCTTCAGATGGTTTCTCACCACTCTTCGCCACACGCTTAGGGCGGATTGGAGCGTAAAGCTCATTTTCAATTTGCAGTACGTTGCTATTCAACTGACGGTATTCACCATCAACCTTAGTGCCAATCTCGGCAAATTCTTCTGATGGTGTGCGAATCGCTTGATTCAAACCTTCAAGGTATTGGTCTAGGCTGTTGAAACCAATCTTCAACACACTTTGCGCACTGTTCGTGTAGCCAAGGTCGCTCAGGCGCAGCGCCGTTGCTTTTGGCAGATACAATGTCTCACCAACCTTTTCAAAAGGTAGGTTTGTTTCTCTTCCTTTGATGAAAGAAGAACATAGCGCAGGTGAAGCACCGAAGAAGTATGGGATTAACCAACCAAAGCGGTAGTAGTTACGAATCAAACCAAAGTAAGCATCTGACTTAGATTCACAACGCGCTTCTTCAGTTTGCTCTCCAAACAGGCTATCCCAAAAGCTTTCTGGGAAAGAGAAGTTGAAGTGAACACCAGAGATAATCTGCATCAGGCTACCGTAACGACGTTTTAGGCCTTCACGATATAGGGTCTTCATCTTACCGTTATTCGAGGTGCCGTATTGCGCTAGCTGAATGTAATCTTCACTGCCAACGTAACAAGGCATAGAAAGCGGCCATAGTTTTTCGCCGTCTAACTTGGTTTGCGTGAAGTGGTGGATATCAGACAACTGATTCAAAAGCGTCGGAACGTCGTTAGAAACAGGCGTGATAAATTCCAGTAGCGACTCAGAGAAATCGGTCGTTACCCATTCGTTCATCAACGCAGATCCCAAAGCCTCAGGGTGCGGCCCAGTAGCAAGGTGCCCATCTTCCGTGTAGCGTAATGTTTCCCTTTCAACACCACGACCAAATTGAGAGAAGGTCTTAGGGTTGGTTGCAACTTGCTTTAGTCGCGCAGCAAAATCAGTCAAAATTCAGTTCACTTATCTTATATTGTTCTGATTAGAACTATCATAAATTAGGTTGGAGGAGAAAAGTAGAGTCTCTTCCCTCCCCCTTTAATGTGTACTCTAACGAATGATTTCAAGCTCTTCTATTGGAATATCTAACTTTTCTAATTGCGGGCGAAGCGAAGTCGCGTCACCAACAACGATTATTTGATAATCATTCGGGTCAAACCATTTCTTAGATAGCTCGTTTAAGGTCTCTTTTGAAACCGTTTCAACTATCTGATTACGCTGTTGTAGGTAATCTTCATCAAGGCTCAATGCAACAATATTACTCAACAACCCCGCCTTTTGACTTGGCGTTTCGTATTTAAGTGCATCTTGTTGACCGACGGCAAGGCGCATAAATTTCACCTCTTCGTCAGTTAATCCACTTTGGCTAAACTCATTCAGCTCATTAATAAACTCTTGAATCGATGGAACCGTCGCATTCGCCCTTACCTGCGCGCTAAATACCACTGCGCCAGTTTCACGAGTACTTGCGAAGTAACCGCTTGCACCGTAAGTGTAGGCTTTGTCTTCACGTAGGTTCTGGTTGATACGGCTATTGAAGTTGCCCGCTAAGTTAAAGTTAGCTAACTGGCTCAAATACAATTCACCCGTTGCATCAAACGGCAGGCCTTTACGAACCAAGCGAACAATGCTTTGCGGCGCACCCGGTTTATCGACTAAGTACAGGTGCTGACCAGAAAGCTCTTTGACGATCTGTGGACGCGTTAATGGTGCCGCATCGCCTTGCCACTCTTCAAAGAATTGTAGCTGTTTCCCTACCTCTTTCTTCGAGATGTCTCCCACAACAACAATATTGGCACCTTCTGGTGTGTAATGTTGCGCATAGAATTTTTTCACATCGTCTAAGGTCAATTTCGATAGAGATTCCTTAGTACCATCACTTGCACGAGCAAAAACAGTGTCACCAAACAGCACTTCACGGGTTGCTTGAGAAGCCATCCAGCTTGGCTGCTGATGCTGATACACAACGCCTTCTAGCATCTGTTTCTTAACGCGCTCAAAATCTTGCTCATCGAACTTAGGATCGAATAGAACCTCTTGCACAATCGCTAAGGTTTGAGGCAAGTTTTTCTCTAGCGTCGAGACTGAAATATCTGTGGTGTAGCTGCCCGCACTAATGCTCACGCTGCTACCAAGTTTATCTAAGGTCGCTTGTAACTCTTCAACGGTTCGTTTAGTTGAGCCTTCTTCCATCATCGAAGCCGTTAGGTTCGCTAGGCCTTCTTGCCCTTTGCGAACATAGCGTTCGCCTGCAGGCAATTGAATTTGCAGCTGTACTGTCGGCGTTTCACTGGTCACGGTACCAATTAAGTCAGTGCCATTTGCAAAGTGCATGCGGTACAACTCAGGCATGGTCGCCTCAACACCAAAGTTCACTTCTGGCATCACACTGCGATCAAAGGTATCCGGTGCCTTTCTGAAATCCAGTTGATCTTCCGTCACCTTGCTGTATTCCGGCAACATACGTGGTGGCGTGGTAAAGGTCGCCTCACGAACCGCTAAATCGAGCTTTTTCTTAGGAACCACACTCAAGATAACCTTGTGCTTACCTTCGATGAAATCTTGGTATGCCTTACTTACGCTCTCAGGCGTCACCGCTCGGATTTGATCGAGTTGTGATTCAATGCGATCAGGCTGACCATAGAAGGTTTGGTTCGACGCGAGTTGCGACACCTTACCTTTAACACTTTGCAATGCAAAAACAGCATTCGCTTCTGCCATGCCAGTGATCTGGTCTAAACGCTCTTGCTCAACGCCCTCTTTCGAGAATTGCTCTAGGGTATCCATCAGCTCTTTATTAAGAACCGTCAAATCGCCTTTTTCACCTGAGTTGCCCATTGCATACACGTACATGGTACAAGCAAGCTCAGCACAATCATGGAAAGAGCCAGCGCTGACGGCCTTCTGCGTTTTTACGAGGTTTTGATATAGGTAACTGTTGGTACCTGAACCTAACACGTTAGACAATGCATTCAGGGAAGCTTGCGTCTCTTCACCGCGATACGTTGTTGGCCAACCCACCAGCACCATCGGCTGACGAATATTGTCTTCTAAGGTGATGTACTTATCTTCTGTTAGAACAGCTGGTTGCTTCTCTGCCGCCCTCACTTCAGGACCTTGAGGAATTGGGCCAAAGTACTTGTTAACCCACTCTAGCGTGTCATCAACGTCGATATCACCACCAATCGTTAACACGGCATTGTTTGGGCCGTACCAACGCAGGAAGAAAGCTTTAAGATCATTCACGTCAACACGGTCAAGATCTTCAACATAGCCGATTGGTTGCCAAGAGTAAGGGTGACCTTCTGGGTAAAGCGCTTCGCCCATGCGTTCCCACATTAAGCCGTAAGGACGGTTTTCGTAGCTCTGCGCTCGCTCGTTCTTGACCGTGCCCCTTTGAACCTCAAATTTCTTCTGAGAAACAGCATCCAACAAGAAGCCCATTCGGTCTGATTCTAACCACAACATTTTCTCAAGTTGGTTAGAAGGAACAGTTTCAAAATAGTTGGTGCGGTCACGGTTGGTCGTGCCGTTTAACGAGCCACCCGCTTCGGTAATGATCTTAAAGTGCTGTTGGTCACCAACGTTCTCTGAACCCTGGAACATCATGTGCTCAAAGAAGTGAGCAAATCCCGACTTGCCTATCTCTTCACGTGCTGAACCGACGTGATAAGTTACATCAACATGCACCAACGGATCGGAATCATCAGGGGAAAGAATAACTGTCAGACCGTTTTCAAGCTGATACTTGGTGTAAGGAATCACTACTTTATCTTTAGAGGGCTTAACCTCTTCTAACAGAGTGACACCTTCAGGTAACGAGGAAAAGAAGGGCGTTGAGCTAGGTACATTGTAAGAACAGCCAGCAATGGCGATAAGAGAAAATGTACCTAGTAAAACCTTTTTCATAGGTTCTCCTTAGAAAAAACCGAAGTAGATAGCAGCAAGTAAGCTATAGCGAGCGGCTTTGCCAATCGCTATCAAAATAACGCTAGGGATGAATTTCATTCTTAGCCAACCCGCAGCGAGACACAAAGGGTCACCAATGATCGGTAACCAACTAAATAACAGTGTCCAGTAGCCATAGCGACTCAGCCAAGCCATAGCCTTATGACCATGCTTTTCAGATTGAGTTCGATTAGGCAACCACAAACCAATCCAATAGTTAGTCAGGCCGCCTAAGGTATTGCCTAATGTCGCCACTAGAATGATCGATGAGGTTGAAAACTGATCTAAGCTCAATGCAGCCACAAGGCTAGCTTCTGAACCACCGGGGAGTAACGTGGCACTCAAGAAGCCACTAATGAAGAGTACCCACAGCGCCGAGTCCGAGAACCACAGCGCGATATTTTCAAAAAGGGAGTTAAAAAATTCTAACACTGCCTATCAACTTTCTTGCATTTTAAGTAGCACCTTGCCTCTGGTGTGTCCGGTTTCAACCTGCAGGTGCGCCGACTGCGCCTCGTCTAATTGGTAGATACCTTGAATTTCTGTTTTGAGTAATCCGACACTGACCATGTAAAGCATAGTGTCCATTTGCTCAGGGCTTGGTTCAACCAGCATGCCTGATGCAGTAAAACCTAATAGTGTGGCTTTTTCGCAGATAAGTTCTGCAGATAGAGTCGGCACAGTCACGACTCGCGCGTCATCTTTTAGGCACTTCAATGCATCAAGCGCGGTATCGCCGCCGACCAAGTCAATCAACACATCGACATCAGATACTCTTTCTGATGCTGGTGCAAACTTATAGTTAATCGCGTGAGCACCTAGCGTCGCAAGGTAATCAAGGTTGGCTTCGCTGCAGGTTGTGTAAACCTCTGCTTTTGCTGCCACTGCAATTTGAACCGCAAGGTGACCAACGCCGCCCGCGCCCGCCAAGATAAGCACGCGGTCGCCTTCTTTCACTTCGGCTTTGTTGAGCGCTTGTGCCGCTGTTTGACTCGCGAGTGGTAATGCAGCTGCCGCTTCTAGAGTGACAGAATCAGGAACCATACTTAATGCAGCTTCTGGAACACACACATATTGGCTGTAACCGCCACCTTGCAGTGGAAAACCAATAAAGCCAGCTACGTTATCACCAACAGTAAAGCGTTCAGCCTGTTCGCCTAGCGAGACAATTTGCCCTGAAATATCGTAGCCAGGTACCCAAGGTAGGTTATCTTTGTTTTGTGCTGCCGCCCAACCAAGGCCCGCTCGGGTTTTGACATCAATCGGATTAATGCCTGAAAAGGAAACTTTAACCACCACTTCTCCAGCCTTAGGCTCAGGGATCGCACTGGTTTGAATACTTAGGTTTTCGACGCCGCCGAATTGAGTAATCGCAATCTGTTTATTTTCCATTTCCACATTTCCTTGATTGATAAAAGCCCTAGTGAGCAAGCACCCTAATTAATAAAAAGAAAGGGATGCGAAAGCATCCCTTTGACTATAAACCATTTAATAAGGCTAAGTTAACCGCTCATTCGTAAATTGACGACCAATTAACGTAACGATACATGACCCAGCAAATCCACTAGCCCACGAGAGCTAATAGAATACCCGCCGCAACCGCACTACCAAGTACACCGGCTACGTTCGGGCCCATTGCATGCATCAACAAGAAGTTCTGAGGGTTTGCCTCAAGACCAACCTTGTTCACAACACGTGCCGCCATTGGAACCGCTGATACGCCAGCTGCGCCAATCAGTGGGTTGATGTCCTCTTTCGAGAATCGGTTCAACACCTTAGCCATCAATACACCACCCGCCGTACCGATACTGAACGCGACCGCACCTAAACCTAGAATACCCAATGTTTCTAAGTTCAAGAACGTATCCGCTTGAAGCTTAGAACCAACCCCTAGACCTAGGAAAATAGTTACAACGTTAATCAGTTCGTTTTGAGCTGTTTTTGAAAGGCGATCAACCACACCCGCTTCACGCATTAAGTTACCCAAACAGAACATACCAACTAGAGGTGTTGCTGAAGGTAGGAACAAAATCGTCATCAGTAGTACAGCAAGCGGGAAAAGAATCTTCTCGGCTTTGCTAACGTGACGAAGTTGAGCCATCTTAATTTTGCGCTCTTCAGGAGACGTTAACGCTTTCATGATTGGTGGCTGAATGATCGGAACCAAAGCCATGTAGCTATAAGCCGCTACTGCAATGGCACCTAAAAGATCCGGAGATAACTTACTCGCCAAGAAGATCGCAGTTGGGCCATCGGCACCACCAATGATCGCAATTGACGAAGCATCGGCCATCGAGAACTCCATTCCTGGAACGTAGTTCAGCAAGATCGCGCCAAATAGCGTCGCGAAGATACCAAACTGAGCCGCAGCCCCTAGCCACAACGTTTTAGGGTTCGCAATCAACGCACCGAAGTCCGTCATCGCACCAACACCCATAAAGATCAGCAGTGGGAAAATACCTGTCTCAATACCAATGTAGTAGACGTAGTAGAGCAAACCACCTGGATCAGTAAACCCAGCATTTGGAATGTTTGCTAATACAGCACCAAAACCAATAGGCAGTAGAAGTAACGGTTCAAATCCTTTACGAATTGCCAAAAACAACAGTAAGCAACCAACCAGCATCATACAGATCTGGCCGAACTCAAAGTTCGCAATCCCTGTTTCAGACCATAAGGTCATCAATCCTTCCATGGTACTCCCTTACGCTAAGCTTAGTAGTGGAGCGCCTACAGTAACTGCATCGCCTTCTTTAACATTCAATTCTTGAACGATACCACCACGAGCAGCACGAACTTCCGTTTCCATCTTCATCGCTTCTAGGATTAGTAGAACGTCGCCTTCAGAAACCTCAGTACCCGCCTGAACGTTTACTTTAAAGATGTTACCCGCCAATGGAGCTGGAACCGCTTCAGCGTCAGACGCTGCTACTGGTGCAGCCTGAGCAGGTTTTGCAGATGGCGCCACCGATGTCAGTTCACCTTGTGGGCCAACTTCAACATCGTAAACTTGACCATCAACCTTCACGCTGTAGCTTTCAATACCACCAGAAGCTTGTACAGGAGCTGCAGCAACTGGAGCCGCAACTTCTAGCGTTGGTGCAGGTTCAAATGCTTCAGGATTACGACGGTTCTTAAGGAACTTAAGACCCACTTGTGGGAAGAGCGCGTAAGTCAGTACATCATCAACCGTATCTTCAGCTAGAGAGATACCCTCTGATTTCGCTTTCTCTAACAGATCCGTCGTTAACGTATCCATTTCAGACTTAAGTAAATCAGCAGGACGACAAGTAATCGGCTCTGCACCGTCTAGAACTTTCGCTTGCAGTTCAGTATCCACTTCAGCAGGAGCTTGACCGTATTCACCTTTCAGTAGACCAGCAGTCTCTTTCGTGATGCTCTTATAGCGTTCGCCCGTTAAGACGTTAATAACCGCTTGAGTACCGACAATCTGAGAAGTTGGTGTTACTAAAGGAATGTAACCAAGCTCTTTACGTACGCGTGGGATCTCTTCTAGAACTTCATCCATGCGATCGGCGGCGCCTTGCTCTTTAAGCTGGCCTTCCATGTTAGTTAACATTCCGCCAGGAACTTGAGCGATTAAGATGCGAGAATCGACACCTTTTAGCTGACCTTCCCATTTCGCGTACTTTTTACGTACATCACGGAAGTAAGCCGCGATGGGTTCGATTTGGTCTAGTTTAAGATTCGTGTCGCGCTCTGTACCTTCTAACATCGCAACAACCGTTTCGGTTGGCGTATGACCGTAAGTACAGCTCATTGAAGAAATAGCGGTATCTAGAATGTCGATACCCGCTTCAACGGCTTTAACCGCTGTTGCAGTCGATAGACCAGTTGTCGCGTGGCTATGCAGTGCTAGAGGAACGTCACACGATGCTTTGATACGTGTAATCAGCTCTTCTGCTTCATACGGCTTTAATAAACCTGACATATCTTTGATACATAGTGAGTGACAACCTAGGTCCTCTAGGCGCTTAGCCAAATCAACCCAAGTATCTGAATTGTGGACCGGACTGGTTGTGTAAGACAACGTACCTTGAGCGTGGCCACCAACGTCGATCGTTGCTTTCACTGCTTTTTCAAAGTTACGCACGTCATTCATCGCATCAAAGATACGGAATACGTCCATGCCGTTTTTATGGGCACGTTCAACAAATTTTTCTACTACATCATCCGCGTAGTGACGGTAGCCCAATAGGTTTTGACCACGCAGTAGCATCTGCATTGGTGTGTTTGGCATCGCTTTTTTCAGCTCACGCAAACGCTCCCATGGATCCTCGCCAAGAAAACGGATACACGAATCAAACGTCGCGCCGCCCCAAGTCTCAAGTGACCAGTAACCGACTTTATCCAGTTCTGCCGCAATTGGCAGCATATCTTCGATACGCATACGAGTAGCAAATAGTGACTGGTGCGCGTCACGAAGTACCACATCTGTGATAGCTAGTGGTTTAGACATGCTCATAAACTCCTTTTTAATCCTTTAAATACTACTTAGCAGTAGACGCACGGTATTGATGAACCGCGGCCGAAATTGCAGCCACTACCTGTGGACTAACAGCTGAAGGGTTTGATTGTGATTTTTGAATTTTTTTAGGTGCTGCGATCGGCTCTGGTACTTCTTCTGGTACCAGTTTTGACATCAACCGAACGAGGTAAACTAGAATAGTTAGGAAAATAAAGACAACGGACATCCCCGTTATCATTAGAGTCGCCGCATCTCCTAGCAGGCTTCCAATATTAGTCATGTTGCTTCCTTTCTTCGTCATCCTGACATACGTACAGGATTTCAGCGAATAGTGATCCCGACCCATGGATTATCTCGATTGGTAAAAGTTTGTCAATTTTGTTTAAGGTTCTGTTACGGATAACGCACACATAAGGTTAATTATTCGCCTATCAGATCACATAAATCTGTCAAATACGTCATTTTTAGATATTTAAACTGTGACTTAAACGGGGCTTTTCTGGGAATTGATATGAGAAAGGTGGAATAACAAAGAAGCAATCAAGAACTACTTTAAATACAACAAGTTAAACAACGAACAAATTTAACATTGTCGCAACAAATTTGCAGCAGACATAAAAAAAGCCTCGTATAAACGAGGCTTTTTTTAATAATGTGGCGCGCTCTGGAGGATTCGAACCTCCGACCGCCTGGTTCGTAGCCAGGTACTCTATCCAGCTGAGCTAAGAGCGCACGGTTTTAATATCAATTCATTGTTACTAACAAGAGATCAATATAAGGATTTCATTCTTATAAGAAAAAAGCCCTAAATAGTGGCGC